>JAADEE010000057.1 GCA_013153575.1 Chlorobiota bacterium | reverse complement strand
TAACTATAACTAGGACTTACCTTGACAGTTTTTACCGCACCTTTGCCAATGTAATAACTTTCAATTTTTAAGTTTGAGTTTTTGGATAAAGGTTTCATAACAAATGCTCCAATTATTAATCCACCTTTTTTGTAGCCACTTTGAACATCGCCATCTATTTGATTACCACTAACTCCAAGTAAAATTCCTCCTGAAAAGTTTTGAGAAAAACTTAAATTTATACTAGTAGTAATTATTAATAGAAATGTAAATAATTTGTTCATTTAATTTTTAAGTTAATGGTTATCTACCAATTTTTAACAAGTTCTGTAGAGCTCATTAGTCCTCCTTTTTTGTCGTAAGTTTCAGTTTTAATAGTACCAATTCCTTTTTTTACCCATGTGATAGAACTTGCATCTACTTTTACAAATGCAATTTTTATTTTTAAATCTTGGGTTATTTTTAATGTTTGAAAAGTACCTGCTTCTGTTGTAACACTTTCAGAAGCAACAACTTTTCTGTTTATAACATCAGTTCTGAAAACTATAGGCATAAAACCTGCACTTATATTAGCGTTAATATAACCGTCTTCTAAATTCATACCGGGTTTCATATTTGTAGGATAACCAATGTTTTTAACTTCAAGTTGAATCATTGATTCGTCATATTTTGACATTTCTTCATTGTTTAAGTATGAGCTCATATCGATATAAAATGAACTTCCTTTACAATAAAAGAATACTGTATCAGCATTTGTGAGATTCTTTTTTTTATCGAAATTCTCTCTGAGAACAGCATACTTTGTTGCTCCATCTTCTTCTTTTATAGATAATAACTTATCAGAATAATAAGATTCAACTTTTCCTTTTTTATTTGAAGTTTTATAGGTTAACTTTTCTCCAAGCTTTGTTGGAATATATGCTTCACAACCTTGAGAGTAAATGTTTGATGCAAAAAGAATTGCAATTAGACTTAAAATAATTTTTTGTGTCATTTTTGTGTGGTTTTAGTTTCTAATTATACAAATATAAAAAAAAGAGAGACAAAATTGTCTCTCTTGTAAAATATTTGACTTACAGTTATGCAAATTGTTCATCAAATTGTAAATATTTGTAAATATTATTTTCTTCCGGTTTAACATATTTGTTATAATATTTAAAATATTCGTCAGGGGTAGGAATTCTGTTAAGAACAGAAACAACAGCAGCCATTTCTGCTGAACCTAAATATACTTGAGCTCCTTTTCCCATTCTGTTATCAAAGTTTCTTGTTGAAGTTGAAAAAACAACAGCTCCATCAGGTACTCTTAATTGATTACCCATGCATAACGAACATCCGGGTATTTCAATTCGTGCACCCATTTTTGCAAAATTAGCAAATTTACCTTCCGATTTTAATTGTGCTTGATCCATTTTTGTTGGAGGAACAAGATAAGTTCTAACATCAGGATTTCTTTCAAAGCCTTCCCAAATTTTAGATGCAGCACGGAAATGACCAATATTTGTCATACATGAACCAATGAAAACGTCATTAATTACTGTATTTTGAACTTCAGAAATGTATTTAACATCATCAGGGTCGTTAGGGCAAGCAACTATAGGTTCTTTAATTTCTGCTAAATCAATTTCAATAACTGCGGCATATTCTGCGTTTTCATCTCTTGTAAGAAGTTCAGGATTTTTCAACCATTCCTTCATTGCATCAATACGTCTTTGAATTGTTGCAGCATACCCATAACCATCTTTAATCATTTTTTCAAGAAGTGCAATGTTCGATTTTAAATAAGTTGCAACTGATTCTTCTGATAATTTGTAAGTTGCAGCAGCAGCACTTCTTTCAGCAGCAGCATCTGTTAATTCAAATGCTTGTTCAACTGTAATGTCAGGCATTCCTTCCATTTCAAGAATCCTTCCGTTGAAAATGTTTATTTTACCTTCTTTTTCAACAGTCATTAATCCTTGTTTAATTGCCCATAATGGAATTGCATTTACCATATCACGAAGTGTGATGCCGGGTTTTGCTTTTCCTTTAAATTTTACAAGAACAGATTCGGGCATATCAAGTGGCATTGAACCTAATGCTCCTGCAAATGCAACAAGTCCTGAACCTGCCGGAAATGAAATTCCAAGAGGAAATCTTGTGTGAGAATCACCACCCGTACCAACTGTGTCAGGAAGTAACATTCTGTTTAACCAAGAATGAATTACACCATCTCCGGGGAATAATGAAACACCTTCACGTTCCATTATGAATTTAGGAAGCATTTGGTGCATTTTTGTATCTGTTTCTTTTGGGTAAGCTGCTGTATGACAGAATGATTGCATAAATAAATCAGACTGAAATTTAAGACAGGCAAGTTCTGTAATTTCATCAGCTGTCATAGGTCCTGTTGTATCTTGTGAACCTACGGTTGTCATTTTTGGTTCAACAGCCATTCCCGGAAGTACACCTTCCATACCACAAGCTTTACCAACCATTTTTTGTGCAAGTGTATATTGTTGGTTTGGTTTTGGAGTTGGATTTTGAGGTTTTTCAAAAACATCAGTTTCTCCTAAACCTAAAAACTCACGAGCATCGTTTGTAAGTTTTCTTCCTATTATTAAAGGAATACGTCCTCCTGCTCTAAATTCATCTGCAAGTGTGTTTGGTTTTAATTCAAATGTTGATAAAACTTCCCCACTTTCAGAAGTAATTTCTCCTTTAACGGTATTTATGTTTATTATATCTCCATGGTTTAATTTTGAAACATCTGCAACAATAGGTAAACCTCCTGAATCTTCAACAGTATTAAAAAATATAGGAGCAATAACACCACCTATTACAACAGCATTACGTTTTTTATTTGGTATGAAAGGAATATCTTCTCCCATATGCCATAAAACGCTGTTAGTTGCTGATTTTCTTGAAGAACCTGTTCCAACAACATCACCAACATAAGCTACTTTGTTACCTTCGGCTTTCCATTTTGCAATTTCTTTAAGTCCTTCCGGCATTCTTGCTTTAAGCATAGAAAGAGAATGCAAAGGAATATCTGAACGACTCCAAGCATCACTTGCAGGTGAAAGGTCGTCGGTATTAGTTTCACCTTCAACCATAAAAACTTTTACTTTAATGTTTTCAGGAACAGGAGTTTTTGATGTAAACCATTCGGCATTTGCCCATGATTCTATAACTTTTTTTGCGTATTCATTAGTTTTTGAAAGATTTGCAACAGTATCAAAAGCATCATATACAAAAATAGTTTGCGATAATGATTTTACTGCATCATCTGCAAGTTCTTCATTGCTTAAAGTGTCAATAAGTGGAGCAACATTGTAACCTCCAAGCATTGTTCCTAAAATTTCAACAGCTTTTTTAGGTGAAATTAAAGGTGATTTTTTTTCGTTTTTAATTATTTTATGAAGAAATTTTGCTTTTACCATTGCAGCAGGGTCAACTCCCGGAGAAATTCTTTCTGTAAATAAATTCATTAAAAAATCTTCTTTACCTGTTGGTGGATTTTCTAATAATTTGCATAATTCTTCTGTTTGTTCTGAATTTAATGGTAAGGCAGGAATGCCCATTGCATTTCTTTCAGCTTCGTGTGCTAAATATTTTTCTATCATGATATGTATATTATTTTATTTTCTTTCGCAAAAGTAATAAAATTAGAAGGATTTTAATTATGATTTAAAATAAAAAAGACGATACCATACAGTACCGTCTTCATTTGTAAGTTATTTTTGTTTTTTATTCTTCAAATTTAATAACTTCAACAGGGCAACCTTCTGCTGCCTCTCTTATTTCGCTATCGTTTGCTATGAAGTCAGCTCCTTCTTTTACTTCAGAAACTTCATCAACTTCAAAGATGTCTTCTGCTACTTCCTCGCATAATCCGCAAGAAATACAGCCTTCGTCCACCCATACTTTTTTAATTGCCATAGTTTATTGTTTTAGAATTATGTTTTATGGCACAAAAGTAGGGCTTTTTTATTTATAAAATAAGCTTATTTAGAATTATTTTAAATAAACTTGTTTTGAAAAAGTGAGAGTGTGAATAAATTTATTAGAATTATGGTATTTATAAAGTCTAATATATATTTGTTAAATAATTCACACTCTCACTAAAAAGTAATAAAAGTAAATACTAAATAATCAATGTTCAAATCTTAAATTTCAACTTTCAAAATCAAATTTTATAAACAATAGCATTAATTCCCATTCCTGCACCAACTGATGCGAACATAATAATATCTCCTTTATTTATTTTGTGTTCGGAATATTTACCTTTTAAAATGTAATCGTATAAAGTAGGTATTGTTGCAACAGAACTATTACCTAAATGTGCAATAGTCATAGGCATAATGTTTTCGGGCATTTGCATTTTGTATAGTTTATAAAAACGTTTTACAATTGCTTCGTCCATTTTTTCATTTGCTTGATGGATAAATATTTTTTTCAAATCTTTAATGTCATAGCCCGATCTATCCATTGCAAGTTTCATTGCATTAGGTACGTTTGAAAGTGCATATTCATATATTTTTCTTCCATACATTTTTATATATTTAACACTTTGGTCGATATATGGATTGTTAGATTTTCCTGAAAATAGATAATATGCTTCTTTTAATGTATCAGTTTGTGCTGAAAATGAAATTAGTCCTTCTTTTTCTTTATTTTCTTTGGCTTCAATAATAACTGCACCTGCACCATCTGCAAAAATCATAGAATCTCTGTCGTATTTGTCGCTAACACGAGCAAGAGTATCTGCACCTATAACAAGAAAACGTTTTCCCATTCCGGAATTAATAAAAGAATGAGCATGTAAAAATGCTTGTATCCAGCCCGGGCAACCAAATAAAATATCATAAGCAATGCACGAAGGGTTTTTAATTTTAAGAGCATGTTTTACTCTTGATGCTAAGTTAGGCAAAATGTCAGATTGTATATGACCATGTTCAACATCTCCATAATTGTGTGCTAAAATTATTTGGTCAATTGTTTCAGGGTCAATTCCTGCATCATCGATTGCACGTTGTGCAGCAATTGTTGCTAAGTCAGAAGTGTTCATATTATCTTTTGCAAATCTTCTTTCCTTAATTCCTGTAATTGCTTCAAATTTTCTAATAATTTCTTCACCTGTTGAAGGAATAAGTTTTTGCTTGTCTGTAAAAAAATGTTGTTCTACAAAATCTGCATTTTTTACAATTTTTTCAGGTGTGTAACTTCCTGTACCGATAATAACAGTATTTAAATTTGTCATAACACTATAAATAAATTAATAAAAAAAACGGTTAGAACTTTTTATTCTAACCGCTTATTAAATAAAAAGTCTTGCTTTATGCTTTGTAAATTATTGAATTAATATTCATTCCTGCTCCAACGGATGCAAACATAATAATATCGCCTTCGTTTATTTTATGTTGCTTGTATTTACCTTTCAGAATAAAATCTAATAATGTGGGTATTGTTGCAACAGAGCTATTGCCGAGTTTTGCAATACTCATAGGCATAATGTCTTTCGGAATGTCATTTTCAAGATTATATAATTTGTAAAAACGGTTAAGCATAGCTTCGTCCATTTTTTCATTTGCTTGATGTATTATAATTTTTTTTAGGTCATTAATGTTGTAACCGGAACGGTCAAGAGCAAGTTTCATAGCAGAAGGAACCTTTAAAAGTGCATATTCATATATTTTTCTTCCTTGCATTTTTATATAGTATGTATCTTCTTTGCTATTTAATTTATAAGTTTTTCCTGAAAATAAATAATTAACTTCTTCAAGAGTATCAGATTGCATTGAGTAAGATAAAAAACCTTTCTTTTCATCACTTTCTTGCGCATCAACAACAACTGCACCTGCACCATCTGCAAAAATCATGGAATCTCTATCGTATTTGTCGCTAACTCTTGAAAGGGCTTCTGCACCAATTACAAGAAAACGTTTTCCCATTCCTGCTTGTATGTATGCATGAGCTTGAATAAATGCTTGTATCCAACCCGGGCAACCAAAAACAACATCGTATGCTACGCATGATGGATTTTTTATTTTTAAAGAATGTTTTACCCTTGATGCAATACTAGGAACTTGCGAAGATTGAGTTCCTCCTTTTTCAACATCACCAAAGTTTTGAGCAACAATGATTTGGTCGATTGTTTCAGGGTCAATTTTTGCATCTTTTATAGCTTCATCAGCTGCAAAGAATGCTATGTCAGAAGTGTTTATGCCATCTTCTGCATATCTTCTTTCTTCAATTCCTGTTATGGCATGAAATTGCCTAACAATTTTTTCTCCTGTTGATGTAATTTTTTCTTGCTTTTCTGTATAAAAGTCTTGATTTAAAAATTCATCATTTTTAACTACCACATCAGGAATATGGCTACCTGTTCCAACTATTACTGTATTTAAATACTTCATTATAAAAAATAAATTCGGCTACAAACATGCGTTTTTTTTATGATATACAATAATAAAATTTGCAATTTTTTTGAAATAATTTTTAAAAAGAAGCTAATTCATTAATTTCAGTTTTTTTATAATCCTTTTTTTTCTAATTTTATACAGTTAAAAAATAAAGGTGCTTTTACCATATTTTTTTAATGAATTTATTATGAAATTTAATTTTCTTAATCTGAAAAAATAATATAAAATATAAAAATGAATAAGATTATTTCAAAAGAATACTTTTCTGAAAAAGTAGTAAAATTAGAAATACAAGCTCCTGATATTGCAAGAAGACGAAAAGCCGGACATTTTGTAATTGTGAAACTTGGAAAAAAAGGAGAAAGAATACCTTTAACAATTGCAGGTGCAGATGTTGAAAAAGGTACAATAACTTTGGTTATTCAAATTGTTGGTGTTACATCTGATAAAATTGCATCTTTAAATGTAGGTGATGAAATAACTGATGTTGTTGGTCCTTTGGGTGAAGCAACTCATATAGAAAAAGTTGGAACTGTTTTAGCAGCCGGTGGTGGTGTTGGTGTTGCACCGCTTCTTCCGATAGTTGAGGCATTTAAAAAAGCAGGAAATAAAGTAATTACTGTTTTAGCTGCACGAAATAAGGAACTTATAATTTTAGAAGATGAAATTCGTAAGTATTCCGATGAAGTTATTATTATGACTGATGACGGTTCTTATGGTAAAAAAGGTTTGGTTACCGAAGGTATGGAAGAAGTTATTGCAAAAGAAAAAATTGATTTGTCGGTTGTAATAGGACCTGCAATTATGATGAAATTTGCTTCTTTAACAACAAAAAAACATAATATAAAAACTTATGCAAGTTTAAATACAATTATGGTTGATGGTACAGGGATGTGTGGAGCATGCAGAATTACAGTTGGCGGTGAAACTAAATTTGTTTGTGTTGATGGTCCTGAGTTTGATGCACATAAAATTGATTTTGATGAAATGTTAATGAGATTAAATGCATATAAAGAAGAAGAAACTATTGCATATGAAAGACATTGCAGATCTCACAAACATTAAAACTATTTTTTATTTAGACTTAAAATACTACAAAATATAATGGATACTTTAAAAGATTTTTATAAAGAAGAAAGGGCTAAGGAATGGAGAGCCAAATTAAGAAAAAATATAAAAACAAAAGATAGATTAGAATTTACAAGGGTTGAAATGCTTGCACAAGACCCAAATGTAAGAAATAAAAATGGAGATGAAGTAAATCTTGGTTTAACCGAAAAACTTGCTGTTGCTGAGGCTCAAAGATGTATTGATTGTCCTGACCCTACATGTATAACAGGTTGCCCTGTAAATATTTACATACCTAAATTCATTAAGCGAATTGAAGAAGGTAATTTTTTAGAAGCTGCAAAAGTTTTAAAAGAAACAAGTTCACTTCCTGCTGTTTGTGGTAGAGTTTGCCCACAAGAAAAACAATGTGAAGAACAATGTTTCTATACAATTAAATTAAACAAACCGCCTGTTGCAATAGGTTATTTAGAACGTTTTGCAGCAGATTATGAAATGAATAGTGGACAAGCATCAATTCCTGAAATTTCAGAAAGCAACGGAATTAAAGTTGCATCAGTTGGTGCCGGACCTGCTTCATTAGCTTGGGCAGCCGATATGGCTAAAATGGGTTATGATGTAACTCTTTTTGAAGCTTTGCACGAAATAGGCGGAGTTTTAAAATATGGAATTCCTGAATTTAGATTACCTAATGATGTTGTTGATTTTGAAATTAACAATTTGAAAAAGATGGGTGTTAAATTTGTTACAAACTTTATTGTTGGTAAAACTGCAAGTATTCAAGATTTAAGAGATAAAGGTTTTAAAGCATTCTTTGTTGCAAGTGGTGCCGGACTTCCACGATTTATGAATATTGAAGGAGAAAATTCAATAGGAGTTTTTTCAGCAAATGAATATCTTACAAGAATTAACTTAATGGGTGCTGCAAAAGAAGATTATGATACACCTGTAAGTTTAGGAAAAAATGTTGCAATTATTGGTGGCGGAAATACTGCAATGGATGCTGTAAGAACTGCAAAAAGATTAGGTGCAGAAAGAGCAATGATTGTTTACAGAAGAACAAGAGCCGAAATGCCTGCAAGGGTAGAGGAGGTTGAACATGCAATTGAAGAAGGAGTTGAATTTTTAAATTTAAATAATCCTGTAAAATATATTGCAGACGAGAAAGGAAGGGTTAAGAAAATGGTACTTCAAAAAATGGAACTTGGTGAGCCTGATGCATCAGGAAGAAGAAGACCAATACCAATTGAAGGCTCAGAATATGAAGTTGATGTTGATAATGTTGTTGTTGCAGTTGGAGTTTCACCAAATCCGTTAATTCCTGCAAGTGTAAAAGGTTTAGAAACAACAAAATGGGGAACTATTGTAGTTAATGATGATTTTCAAACCTCAATTGAAGATATGTTTGCCGGTGGCGATATTGTAAGAGGTGGAGCAACTGTAATTCTTGCAATGGGTGATGGCAGAAAGGCTGCCGCAGGTATGGATAAATATATTAAAAGTAAGCTTGTTAGTTAGAAATGATGGTGAAATATAAACGAAGTTGTAAACTTCGCTTAACATGGGGTCTTTTTTTAACAAATTTATAAAATAACACATCACAATATTTGGAACATTAAAATTCTATATTGATTATTGAACATTCAAGATATTATTTTAATGTTCTATGCATTTGTTCATCAACATAACTCCTTAAATAACAACAATAATTTTATTATTCAAACAAATAACTATATATTTGAATGATAAGTTTTGTTTATAACCTCAAACAACAACCATGAAAAAAACTATTTTTATAATTATTGCAGTTTTATTACTTGTTTCAATAATTGCTTACTTTTTTATAAAAACAATAGCAAGTTCAGCTTTGCCCGATTATAATGAAACAACAAAATTAAAAGGCTTAAAAGACGAAGTAAAAGTTTATAGAGATGAATTTGGAGTTCCTCATATTGTTGCTAAAAATGATGATGATTTATACCGTGTAACAGGTTACATTATTGCACAAGACAGAATGTGGCAAATGGATTTATTACGTAGGGTTACACAAGGAAGATTGTCAGAAATATTCGGGAATAAAACAATAGGAGCAGACAAACTTTTTAGAGCATTAAGAATTTCTGAAAAATCTGAAATGGTTCTTTCAAAAACAGATGCAGAAATTATAAAAGCATTAGAAGCTTTCTCGGATGGTGTAAATCAATATATTGAAAAAGGTGATTTGTCTTTTGAATTTAAAGTTTTAGGATATAAACCTGAAAAATGGACACCTCAACATTCAATAAATTTAGTTGGATACATGGCTTGGGATTTAGCAATAGCTTGGAAAATGGAAATGCCAATGTACAAAATGCAACAAAAACTTGATAAAGATGTTTTTAATGAAATTTTTGAAAACCTTGCTTATCAGAAAGATGTAGTTTATCCTGAATTTATGAAAGACAGCTCATTAACAGCATACAACCTTATAAATGAATACGAAAAAGTTAAAGATATTATACCTGAAATTTTTAATGGAAGTAACAACTGGGTAGTTTCCGGTAAGAAAAGTACAACAGGTAAACCAATTTTTGCAAATGATATGCATCTTGGGTTAATGATACCGGGAGTTTGGTCGCAAATACATCAATATGTTGAAGGAAAAGTTAATGTTACCGGAGTTGTTTTACCCGGCTCACCATTTGTAGTTGCAGGGCACAATGAAAAAATTGCTTGGGGAATGACAAACCTTATGCTCGATGGCATGGATTTTTATGTAGAAACTGTTAATGAAGATTCTACAAAATACAAACTTAATGGAGAGTGGAAAAATTTTAAAGTTAAGAATGAAAAAATAAATATTAAAGGAGAAGAAAGTGTAGATGCAAAAATTCGTTTCACACATAGAGGTCCTGTAATTAGTGAATTTAAAAATACCGAAAAAGTTATTTCGTGTCATTGGATAGGAAATGAAATGAGTAATGAAATTCGTTCTTTATACCTTCTTAACAGAGCAAATAACTGGAATGAATTTAGAGATGCAGTAAGTACATTTAAAGCAGTAGCTCAAAATATTGCATATGCCGATGTTGAAGGAAATATAGGATTGCAATGTTGTGCAGGTGTTCCTGTTAGAGTAACGGATGGAGATGTAGTTTTTCCGGGAGATACCGATAAATACGATTGGAAAGGATTACATCCTTTTGAAGAATTGCCTTTTAGTTATAATCCTGAATGTGGGTATGTTTATTCTGCAAATAACAGAACAACTTCAATAGATTCTTTTTATATAAGTGCGTGGTATGCTTTGCCAAATAGAGCAAATAGAATAAAACA
>JAADEE010000236.1 GCA_013153575.1 Chlorobiota bacterium | reverse complement strand
AAAAGAACAACCATAAATAAAACTTAATTAACATAAAATCCGCAAGTCATCGTATCAATTTGTTAATAAATAGAAAGTTATCATCAAATATTCATCACATAATTAAAACTATTGATGCGATGACTATCAGATAGTTAAATGTAGTCCTGCGGATATAAGGATTAACATAAACAAAAGCCGGAAATTATATTTTCGGCTTTCTTTTTCTTGAAGCATTTAAAATTTGAAAAATAAACTTATCAAAATACTAATAATTCCGGTTATATTAATATTTGCTTTATGGTTATTTCGGTTTATCTATAATAAAATTGAATACAAAAAAGAAAAAGCAATTACATATATTTTAAGCGATAAAGAAAAAAAACTTATTAATAATGGTGACATTATTTTACGAAGAGGATACGGAATGATTTCTGATTACATAGTAAATTCATTTAATGAAAAATATAAAATATCACATTCAGGAATAATAGAAAAAAAAGATGGCAAAATAAATGTTATTCATTCAGAATCAAGCTCTCTACTCAAAACAGAAGGAATTCAAAAACAAAGCCTCGATGAATTTACAGACGCAGGACATAAAAACTCTGTAATAATAGTTAGGTTCAACAAATGTTCAGATAATGAATATAACAAAATAACAAATAGAGCAAATTATTACTTAAACAAAAAAATACCATTTTCATACACTCTAAAACCCAAAGACACCACGCAAATGTTCTGTTCTGAAGTTATTTGGCACATATTCTTAGATGAATTTAATGTAGATATTTTCTCAGGAAAAAACAATAAAACAGATTTTTATCAATTCAAAAACTTTTGGGACACAACATATTTTGATGTAATAATAAACCACCAAAATAAAAAACACTTAAAAAATTTGTAATTAATTAAAAATAATTACTTTTGCAGTCCGAAAATATTTTTCTGAGGCTAAAAAAGAACTTAATACAATATGTAAGTCGCCTCATTAACACAACTAAATATAAATAAAATGTACGCAATTGTAGAAATAGCCGGACAACAATTTAAAGTTGAAAAAAACCAAAAAATTTATGTTCATAGGTTAGACGCAAAAGAAGGAGACAAAGTAACATTCAAAAATGTACTTTTAACAGATGATAACGGCAAAGTAAACGTTGGAACTCCAAATGTTTTAGGTGCTGAAGTTGTAGCAAAAGTTCTTTCTCACATGAGAGCTGACAAAGTTAAAGTTTTCAAGAAAAAAAGAAGAAAAGGTTACCAAAAACTTAACGGACACCGTCAAGATATGTCGAACATTGAAATTGAAAGCATCTCTCTTAACGGAAAAAAAGTTTCAACAAAAAAAGAAGAACCTAAAAAAGTTGCTGAGAAAAAAGTAGAAACAAAAAAAACTACAAAAAAATCAGAAACTGATAACCTTACAAAAATTGAAGGTATAGGACCAAAAATTGCAAGCATATTAGTTGAAGCAGGAATTGATACATTTAAAAAACTATCAGAAACAAAAGCTGAAAAAATTTCTGAAATATTAGTTGCTGCTGGTGGTAATGCATATAACAGATTTGACCCAACAACATGGCCAAAACAAGCTAAATTAGCTGCTGATGGCAAATGGGATGAGCTAAAAGTTTTACAAGACGAACTTGATGGCGGAAAAGCAAACTAAAAAATAACCTATTTAAAATAAAATATTATGGCACATAAGAAAGGAATGGGTAGTACCCGTAACGGTAGAGATTCAGAAAGTAAAAGACTAGGAGTAAAATTATACGGGGGACAAAAAGCAATAGCAGGAAACATTATAGTTAGACAAAGAGGAACAAAACATTTCCCAGGAAACAATGTTGGAATGGGAAAAGACCATACTCTTTTTGCATTAACAGATGGTGTTGTTAAATTTCAAAAAAAACGCAACAACAAATCATATGTTTCTATTGAACCTAATGAAGCATAAATAAATATACTTCACAAAAAAATAACCCGTATTTCGTATTAATTTCGATTTACGGGTTTTTTATTTTATATATTTTTAACTTTGCAGAAATATTAAAATTGAAAAAACAGAAAAATGCTGACAATAAACCAAATAAAAAATAACAAAGAAGAAATCATAAAAAAACTTTCTGTAAGAAATAAAGATTTTTCTGAACTTATTAATAAAGCAATTGAAGAAGATAATAACAGAAGAGCCATTCAAAATGAATTAGATGCAACACTTGCAAAATCAAACCAAATTGCAAAAAGCATCGGACTATTATTTAAAGAAGGAAAACAAGAAGAAGCAAATAATGCAAAGCAAGAAGCAGTTCAATTAAAAGAAAAATCAAAAGAGCTTTCTGAAAAAATGAATGCTTCTAAAAATAACTTACAAAAAATACTTTCAGAAATACCTAACATCCCACACCCTTCTGTTCCCGCAGGAAAAACCGACGAAGATAATGAACTCGTTCGTGAAGGAGGAACAATTCCTAACTTAACAAAAAAAGTTCCTCACTGGGAACTAACAAGCAAATTTGACATTATAGATTTTGAACTTGGAAACAAAATCACAGGAGCAGGATTTCCTGTTTACAAAGGCAAAGGTGCAAAAATTCAAAGAGCTTTAATAGCATTTTTCCTTGACGAAGCAGACAAAGCCGGCTATAAAGAAATTATGCCACCTTTAATGATTAATGAAGCATCGGGTTTTGGCACAGGACAACTTCCTGATAAAGAAGGACAAATGTATCACATGACCGAAGATAACTTATTTATGATACCAACTGCCGAAGTTCCTGTAACAAATATTTATAGAGATGTTATTTTAAATGAAGAAGATTTTCCTATTAAAATGACAGCATATTCATCTTGTTTCAGACGTGAAGCAGGCTCATACGGAAAAGATGTTAGAGGACTTAACCGTTTGCATCAATTTGATAAAGTTGAAATTGTAAGAATATCGCACCCTGAAAAATCTTACGAAACACTTGATGAAATGGTTGCATATGTTGAAACCCTTGTTCAAAAATTAGAACTTCCATACCGCATTGTTCGCCTTTGTGGTGGAGACTTAGGCTTTACATCTGCATTAACATACGATTTCGAAGTATATTCAGCAGGACAAGATAAATGGTTAGAAGTAAGTTCAGTTTCTAACTTTGAAAGTTTTCAAGCAAATCGTTTAAAACTTAGATATAAAGCAAAAGGAGAAAAACAAACTAAACTTGCACACACACTTAATGGAAGTGCATTAGCATTACCAAGAATTTTAGCAGCATTACTTGAAAATAATTATACAGAAGATGGTATTAAAATACCAAAAGTTTTACAAAAATATCTTAACTTTGATGTTATAAATTAACAAAAATGAATATTGAAACTAGAAAAATATCATTTATTCAAGAATTTTTAAACCTTCAAAATGAAGAAATAATTTCAAAATTTGAAAGTTTATTAAAGAAATTAAAATCAGACTCTTTAAGCAACAAACTTAAACCTATGAGTTTAAAACAGTTAAATAATGAAATTGACATTGCTCTTGAAGATTCTGAAAATGATAATGTAATTGAAGCAAATGAATTAAGAATGAAATATCAATAATGGAATTTACAGTTTTCTGGACAGAATTTGCAAAATCTAAATTAGATGATATTTTTGAATATTATAATTTTAACATAAGTTTTTCATTTGCTTCTAAATTAGTTACTAATATAATTGATAAAACTATTATTTTAAAGAAACAACATTATATTGGTCAAAAAGAAGAACTTTTAAAAGACAGACCACAAGGGTTTAGATATTTAATTTATAAAAACTATAAAATAATTTATTGGATTAATAGTACAAAAAATAGAATTGAGATTGTTAATATTTTTGATACACGACAAAATCCACAAAAAATAATAAAATGAAAAAACTTATAAGCTTAATAACAATCATCGCATTAATATTTTTCACTTCATGCAAAAGCGATTTAGAAAAAGAACTTGACAAAATTGAAGACTATATTGAAGAACATAACATAACTGTTGAACCTACCGAAAGTGGTTTGTATTATATTGAAACACTTGAAGGAACAGGCTTACAAGCAAGTGCAGGAGATAGCGTAACTGTTCATTACAGAGGAACATTTATTGATGGAGAATTATTTGATTCATCTTATGACAGAGGTGAACCATACTCATTTATACTTGGTGTTGGCGAAGTAATACAAGGCTGGGACGAAGGAATAAGCTACATGAAAGAAGGAGGAAAAGCTCAGCTTATAATTCCAAGCAATTTAGCATATGGCCCATATGGGTACTGGTCAATACCTGGTTATACTACTCTAATTTTTGATGTAGAATTAATAGATGTAAAACAAAATCAATAAACAAAATGCCATGTTTTAAAAACATGGCATTTTTCATATAATAAATAATACATAATATGAAAGTACAAATACTATCATTCTTAATACTAATAAGTTTTAATCTAAAAGCACAAATAAATTTCGATAAATATTTTATCGATAAATCAATGCGTTTCGATTATAATATAGGTGGAAATAAAAATGAAACAAAAGTTTTTTATAATAAAATTAAAGAAGAACCATTTTGGGGTGGCTCAACAAAAAACTTAATTGACACTTTTAACTTTGGAGATTTTAGAATACAAGTTTTTGATAAAAAATCAAACAAACTTATTTATTCCAGAGGATACTCAAACCTTTATTATGAATGGATTGATACAGAAGAAGCAAAACAAACTTCAAGAAGTTTTTATGAATCTGTTACTTTCCCATTTCCCAAAAACACAATACTTCTTAAAATTGAAATGAGAAATAAAAACCTTGTTTTTAAAACCTTATTCGAAAAAGAAATAAATCCAAACTCAATTTCAATAATTAAAGATAAACAAATAAAATATAAAACACAAAAACTTCATTATTCAGAAGAACATCACAAAAAACTTGATATAGTTATAATTCCTGATGGTTACACAAAAGAAGAACTCAATAAATTCCATAAAGACAGCAAACGGTTTATAAAATACTTCTTTGAAGTTGAGCCATTTAAAAGCAACAAAGACAAAGTTAACTTTTGGGCAGTTGATGCTTTTTCAGAAGAAAGCGGAACCGACATACCCGGAGACACGATATGGAAAAATACTGTTATAAATACACATTTTTATACTTTCGGTTGGGAACGCTATTTAACAACACAAGATATTGAAGAATTAAGAAACATTGCCGCATATGTACCTTACGACCAAATTTACATTTTAGTTAATACAGCAAAATATGGAGGTGGTGGAATCTACAATTACTATAACCTTTGTTCTGCCGACCATAAACAATCAGGCAGAGTTTTTACACACGAATTTGGACATGCTTTTGCAGCCCTTGGTGATGAATATGATTATGGATACAACAAAGCCGAAGACATATACAACATGAATGTTGAACTTTGGCAAGCAAACATCACCAACTTAGTTGATTTTGACTCGAAATGGAAAGACTTAATAAAAAAAGACACCCCAATTCCAACACCGGATTCATTAATTTACAAAAATAAAGTTGGAGTTTTTGAAGGTGCCGGATACGTAAAGAAAAAAATATACAGACCAGCATACGATTGCAAAATGCGTTCAAATAATACAGATAACTTTTGCCCTGTTTGTTACAGAACAGTTTTTAAAATGCTTATGTTTTATTCAGAATAAATTTATTTTATATATCTAAATTTTTAATTTTACGCCAAATTATAATCATCTTTCAAAAATCTTCACATGGTAAACTCAAACATTAAAATCTTTTCAGGTCAGCAAACAAAATACCTAACACAGAAAATTGTTGATAGTTACGGAATTCCTCTTGGAAAAACATTTATGTCAACATTTAGTGATGGAGAATATCGTCCCGGATACGAAGAAACAGTTAGAGGCAAATATGTTTTTATAGTACAATCAACATTTCAGCCAACCGATAATTTATTTGAATTATTATTAATGATTGATGCCGCAAGAAGAGCATCAGCATATAAAGTAGTTGCTGTTATTCCATATTTTGGTTTCGCAAGGCAAGACAGAAAAGACAAACCACGTGTTGCAATAGGCGCAAAACTTGTTGCAGACATTTTATCTGCTGCCGGAGTTGACCGAGTAATAACAATGGATTTACATGCCGACCAAATTCAAGGATTTTTTAATGTTCCTGTTGACCATTTATACGCTTCTGCTATTTTTATCCCTTATATAAAAAACTTAGGTCTTGAAAATGTTGCAATTGCCTCACCCGACACAGGAGGAACTAAACGAGCAAATGCCTATGCGAAATTTCTAAAAACAGAAATGGTAATAGGATATAAACTTCGTGAAAAAGCAAATGAAGTTAGTGAAATGAAAATAATAGGAAACGTTGAAGGCAAAAACGTAATTTTAGTAGACGACATTGTAGATACAGCAGGAACCCTTGTAAAAGCTGCAAATGTGCTTATTGAAAAAGGCGCAAAAAGTGTAAGAGCAGTTATAACTCATGCCGTTTTATCAGGTCCTGCATACGAAAGAATTGAAAACTCAAAACTCACAGAACTAATAGTTTCCGACACAATTCCATTAAAAAAAGAATCAAAAAAAATAAAAGTTCTTTCAGTTGCCGGAATATTTGCAGATGTTATAAAAAAAGTTTACAATTATCAATCAATAAGTGAAAGTTTTTTATAGAATTAATTGAGTTAAAAAAATAATTTGTAATTTCGCGGTTCAAAAACAAAAAAGCTATTATAAACAGTGTGATGAGGATTTGATGCTTTGTTCAAACTGAAATTTTTGTCAAAATCTTAGTAACACAAAAACAAAAGAAATGAAAACAATAGAAATTAATGCAAAAAAAAGAACTAGTCTTGGAAAAAAAGCAACAAAAGCTTTAAGAAAAGAAAACAATGTTCCTTGCGTAATTTACGGACAAAAACAAGACAATGTGCATTTTTACGCACATAGAAATGAATTTAAAAATTTAGTTTACACACCAAATTCATATCTTGTTGATTTAAATATTGATGGAGAAAAATATATTGCAAAAATGCAATCTATTGATTTTCATCCTGTAACTGATGAGATTACTCATATTGACTTTTACAGAATTGATTTGAAAAAAGAATTTAAAATTGAAGTTCCTATTGCAACTACAGGATTTGCAAAAGGTATTCAAGCAGGGGGTGTATTAGGAGTTGCAAGAAGAAAAGTTTTAGTTAAAGCATTAGCTGAAAACTTACCTGACGAACTTACTCTTGACATTACAGATTTAGGAATTGGTGATGCAATAAGAATAAATGATTTAAAGGAATTATATCCTAATCTTGAATTCTTAGATCCACAATCAATCGTTGTTTCTATTAATATGACTCGTCTTGCTAAATCATTAGCAGGTGAAGCCGGTGAAGAAGGCGAAGAAGAAGACGAAGCAACTGAAGAATAAAACTTAAATTATTGTAAATTAAAGAAGCTTGAAATTTTAACAATTTCAAGTTTCTTTTTATAAACACAAATGTATGTTCAACTTTTTTCAAAAAATATTTAATAAAAAAGATGACATAAATAATGACATGAAATATCTTATTGTTGGTTTAGGAAACCCCGGAAACGAATATTCAGAAACAAGGCATAATATTGGCTTTAAAGTCCTTGATGCTTTTGCAGAACAAAACAATGCAACATTTGAACACAACAGATATGCTGATGTTGTAAAAGTAAAACACAAAGGAAGAATATTTGTACTTGCTAAACCAATGACATTTATGAACCTTAGCGGAAAAGCCGTTAACTATTGGATAAAAAAAGAAAAAATACCGATTGAAAATGTTCTTATTATTGTTGATGATTTAGCAATTCCTTTCGGAACAATAAGAATAAAAAATAAAGGTGGAGACGGAGGACATAACGGACTAAAAAACATAATAGAAGTTCTTGGTCATCAAAATTTTAATCGTTTAAGATTTGGAATTGGCAATTCTTTCTCAAAAGGTAAACAAGTTGATTATGTTTTAGATAATTGGACTGAAACAGAAGCAAAACTTCTACCGGAAAGAATAAAACAAATGGTTGGTGCAATTAAAAACTTTGGGACTATTGGCATAACAAGAACAATGAACTATTTTAATAAAAAATATGACATTGATAAAGAACTTGAAAAGTTAAAAAAGAAAGATGAAACAACAGAATAGTGAACGTGCCGATAAATTTCTTTGGTCTGTTAGGTTATATAAAACACGTAGCCAAGCTGCTGAAGCATGTAAAAAAAAACAAGTTATGATTGGTGATGTTTTTGTAAAACCATCAAGACTTATGCAAGAAGGTGACGAATTTAAAATTAAACATCCTCCTGTTTTTAAAACTTACAAAATTGATAAAATTCTACATAAAAGAGTTGGGGCTAAACTTGTTAAAGATTATATTACAGAAACAACTCCACAAGATGTTCTTGAAACATTAGATATTATAAATAAAAACATCTACTTAAAACGCGACCGTGGCACAGGGCGTCCTACAAAAAAAGAACGTAGAGATTTAAAAAACTTTTTCGGATAATATCAATATTGCATGTAAACTTCACTATACCAATAAATCCCTCCTATAATTGAAGCTGCAGCTAAAACTGCAAGAGTTATTTTAATCCAACTCCAAGGTCTTTCACCTTGCACATTACCGGTTCTGCCATTTATCAGAAACCTATAAATTTTATCTTTATATTTATAAGTGCTCAACCAAACAGGCAATAATATATGTTTAAAACTTGTATTATTATAATGTGTTACCATATTTGAAATTCGTTGTTCATCTCCTCCAATATCTCTCCGTACAGAAGCTATAATAACAGGCTCCATTTTAGATTTTGCATAAGTAAACCCATCAGGTAATGCAACACGATAAGTTTCTGATTTAAAACCTGCTAAATATTTTGGATTGAAAGGAACAAGATTTTGTAAATCCCAAGGCTCTAAACGACTAACATATTTACGTGGTAATGAATTACTTGCATGAACCATAACATCGTCAAAGTAATTACTAACTCTTCCGCTAACATATCTCCAATTTGTATGACGAACTTGCCTTGTCCTTTGTTGTCCATTTTCATAATATGTTTCGGTAGTATAATAATAATCACCTCTTTGTCCGCTATACTCTGTGTATGTATCAGAATCATAGGTCCAAAATGGAGTATAAATACCGGATAAATCATCAGTTTGTCTTGATTGTTTTTTTAAACCATTTGGAGCAAACCAAAGTCCTTTTATCCATTTCTCATAAAGTTCAAAACCTTCTTTTTTACTTACTTTAAAAGGAAGCATTGCTTTTGGAGCTATTATTTGTGATGTATGTGCTTCTTTTGAGATAAGCGGACTTCCACAAAAATCACATTTATCTGATACAACATTTGTATCAAAGGTTGTTTCTGCACCACAATCATTACATTTTACTGTAGTTATTTCAATTTTTGGTGCTGTATCATATTCATTTATATATTTATTATAATCTAACTCTTCTATTGCATCGGAAATTTTATCTATATCAACTGTTATTTTATTAATTGACCCACAATAATGACATTTTAAACTATCAGTTCCAGGTTCAAAAAATAATTCAGCACCACAATTATTACAAACAATTTCATTTTGTTTGCTATTTGTTACTTTTTTTTCTATCATAAAATAAATATCTTAAATGCAACTAATATCTATACAAAATACCCCAACAAAGTTTATAAATGTTGGGGTGTTTTTATAAAACTTTCTTATATCACTTTACATTGCTGGTGGTGGTGGCGGTGGTGGCGGTGTTCCTCCAAATAAACTTGCTATTTCTGCAACTTCTCCGGCTGTTTTCCACCCTGTCATTCCTTGTTTCCAAACATAAGTTTGTTTTGTTAATTGCCCTTGTGCAACCATTTGTTGTAATTGCTCTGTGTTAAAAGGTCCTTGCTGTTGACCATTTACCGATATATAGTACTGAACAACAGGAGGTGGCGGTGGTGCCATTTGTTGAGTTGATTTTTGATTATTTTGCATCATTTGATTTTGATTCATCATTTGTTGCATCATTGCCATACCCATCATTCCTTCCATTCCTCCACCCATTCCGGGGTTACCTGCAGCTGTAGCCATTGCATCGGCAGATTTCATTTGAGAATATCTGTTCATATCTCCAAGCATATTCATACCTGTTCCTTCATCTAACTTTTCTTGAAGTTTTTCAGGTAAGCTTATACTTGATACTAAAAATTTTGTAATTTCTATACCATATTCTAGGAACTCTTCACCAAGTTTTTTCTGGCAAAAATCTGAAATATCTTTATAGTTTTGTGCCATATCAAGCAATGGAATTTTGCTTTCTCCTACGGCATCAATAAATTGTGTTACAATTAAACTTCTTAATTCTGATTTAATTTCATCAGTAGTAAAATTGCCACTTGTTCCTGCTACTTCTTGTATAAATTTTACAGGATCTGCAACTTTCATTGT
Organism: Chlorobiota bacterium; assembly: GCA_013153575.1. GTDB lineage: Bacteria > Bacteroidota > Bacteroidia > Bacteroidales > JAADGE01 > JAADGE01. The sequence continues at coordinate 611 of JAADEE010000236.1, read as the reverse complement.
ATAGGTTCCGAATGCTCTTAAACTTACTCGTCCAAAATCTGCATCTCTTATATAAAACACGTTTGGTGTTCCCCATTTTTGATTTGTAAATCTTTTAGTATTAACAAAATACACTTCTGCTTTAAATGGACTGTTAAAACCATGTTTCCAAGCATTTAATGTTGTAAGAATAGGAAGGTTGTTTGTTGTTAATTCGTATCTTCCGGGAGGAAAAACATCTGCAACTTTTCCTTCGTTTATAAAAACTGCAACTTGCGATTCTCTTACTGTAAGTTGAGCTCCTGTTTTTATTTCATTTCCTTGTCTTTGAAATCTGTAAACAATAGTATCATCACTACTATCTAACCATTCAATGACATCAATTATTTCTCCTCTTAATTTACTAAATAATCCCATATTGTTTTAAGTTTTTTTACTGACATTTTAATTCTTAATGTAATAAAAATATGTATGTCTAAATTTTAAAGTTTCTCAAAAATAATTATTTTTTTTGATTTTTAAGTAAAACTGAAATAATTTACATTTTAATTTCAGTTATGGTAAATTCTAATTTTTAAAGATATTTTTTTAAGGTTTCACTTTTTCTTTTAAGAATTGCTAATGTTCTGCTT
>JAADEE010000304.1 GCA_013153575.1 Chlorobiota bacterium | reverse complement strand
TTTGGTCCTCAAACGATGGGCAATTAATTGCTTCATTTAATCCACAGCCAAAAGCTGCTGCTTTATTTAACACTGTTACAAGCCACATAAATAACAGTTTAAGAGACGGTGGATTACCAAGCCTAAACAAATATTATATGCTTGATTTAGACGAAGACTCTCTAATCTTAGTTGTAATATTTGATGATTTCCAAATGGGAATGTTAGTAAACAGTAACAAAGTACAATTAGGCTTACTTTTAAATGTTGTTATGCCAAAAGCTAGAGAATCTTTTTTAGAAGCAATAAAATAAATATAAAAAAGGTTGGCAAATTTGCCAACCTTTTTTAACTTATTTCCATTCCTCGTTTTAACAAAACATCTTCTAATAAATCAAAAGTTGAAAGAATTTCTGCTTTTCCTTCAACTATTGCAATATCATGCTCAAAATGTGCTGATGGCATTCCATCGGCAGTAACTATAGTCCAACCATCTGACAATTGCCTAACATTTTTTTTACCTAAATTAATCATTGGCTCAATTGCTAAAACCATTCCATTAATTATTTTAGAACCTCTTCCTCTTTTTCCATAATTTGGTACTGCAGGATCTTCATGTAAATCTCTACCTAAACCATGTCCTGTTAATTCACGCACAACAGTATAACCTTCTTTTTGAACATAATTTTGTATTGCAAAACTAATATCTCCTATCCTATTACCACCTTTTGCTGCTTCAATACCTTTATATAAAGATTCCTTTGTTATTCTTAATAACTTAGAAACTTCTTCTGAAACCTCTCCAATTTTAAAAGAATATGCATGATCTCCATGAAAGCCATTTTTATAAACTCCACAATCAACAGAAATTACATCACCGCTTTTTAAAACATAATCATTAGGTATTCCATGTACAACCTGCTCATTAACAGACATACACAAAGTTGCAGGAAAACCTCCATATCCTTTAAATGAAGGAACACCTCCATTATCTCTAATAAATTCTTCTGCTAATTTATCTAATTTTGCAGTTGTTACACCTTCACCAATATATTCTGCAACTAATGCAAGAGTACGCGATACAGACAATACGCTTTCTCGCATTATTTCAATTTCTTCTGCTGTTTTTGTAAATATCATTATTTATATTGTTTTATATAATTTACAAAGATATTATAATGCATAGTTAAGCCAAAATTAAAATATAAATTACTTAAAGTAATACCTAAAATCCGCAAGTCATCGTATCAATTTGTTAATAAACAGAAAGTTATCAGCAAATATTCATCACACAATTAAAACTATTGATGCGATGACTATCAGACAGTTAGATGTAGTCCTGCGGATATAAGGTAATAATTTAGAAATATGTAATTCTACAAAACAATAAAAACATAGAAAAATCCTTTTTTTTAACCTACTTATAAGATATCATAAAAAAAAAATTATATTTGCAAAATTCAAAAATTGAGTAAAGAAAAATACAAAGATAAAAATGGGTAAAAAGTTTCCAATTTATAAAGGTTTAGACCTATCACAAATCAATAAAGATATCCTTAAAAAGTGGGAAAAAGAAAACACTTTTGAGCAAAGTCTTAAAGAAAGAGATGGCAGAAAAGAATTTGTTTTTTATGAAGGACCTCCATCTGCAAACGGAATGCCCGGAATTCACCATGTTATTTCAAGAACTTTAAAAGATACATTTTGCAGATATAAAACTTTGCAAGGATATAAAGTTGAAAGAAAAGCAGGATGGGACACACACGGTTTACCTGTTGAACTTGGTGTTGAAAAACTTCTTGGCATAACAAAAGAAGATATTGGAAAAAAAATATCAGAAGAAGAGTATAATGCAACCTGCAAAAAAGAAGTTATGCGTTATACTGATGCTTGGCAAAATATTACAAAAAAAATGGGATATTGGGTTGATATGGATAACCCATACATAACCTATGACACCAAATATATGGAAACTCTTTGGTGGTTGCTAAAACAATTTTACAACAAAGGTTTACTATATAAAGGTTACACAATTCAGCCATATTCACCGGCAGCAGGAACAGGACTTAGTTCTCACGAATTAAATATGCCTGGTGCTTATAAAGATGTAAAAGACACAACAGGAATTGCTCAATTCAAAGTTATTAGAAATGATAAATCTGAATTTTTATTTGAAGACGTTGATACAGATTTATACATTCTTGCTTGGACAACAACACCTTGGACATTACTCTCAAATACAGCACTTGCAGTAGGAAAAGGAATTAAATATGTTAAAATTAAAACTTTTAATCCTTATACAGGAATTCCTGTAACTGTAATCATGGCAAAAGATTTAATGCCAACATTATTTCCTGAAAAGAATGCAGAATTAGATTTCTCAGAATACAAAAAAGGAGATAAAAAAATACCTTTTAAAGTTATTGGAGAATCATTTAAAGGTTCTGATTTAGAAGGAATAAGATACGAACAACTTTTGCCATATAAACAACCCGAAGATGGTGATGCATTTAGAGTAATTATTGGTGATTTTGTTACAACAACCGATGGTACAGGAATTGTTCATATTGCTCCAAGTTTTGGTGCTGACGATTTTAGAGTTGCAAAACAAAACGGAATAGGCTCATTAACACTTGTTGATAAAAGAGGTAGATTTGTTGATGGACTTGGTGAATTTAGCGGAAGACCTGTAAAAAATTCATACGATGCTTCAATTGATGAAAAAACACCAAGCATTGATGTTGATATTGTTGTAAAACTAAAACAAGAAAACAGATTATTCAAAGCCGAAAAACACGAACACTCATACCCTCACTGTTGGAGAACTAATAAACCGATATTATATTACCCACTTGATTCTTGGTTTATTAAATCTACTGCCTTAAAAGACAGGATGGTTGAACTTAATAAAACAATTAATTGGCAACCAAAATCAACAGGTGAAGGGCGTTTTGGAAAATGGCTTGAAAACTTAATTGATTGGAACTTATCACGTTCAAGATATTGGGGAACTCCACTTCCTATTTGGAGAACTGAAGATGGAAAAGAAGAAATTTGCATAGGCTCGGTAGAAGAACTTAAAAACGAAGCAGAAAAAGCTGTTAAAGCAGGTTTCATGAAAGAAAACCCTTTAAAAGATTTTATTCCCGGTGATTTCTCTAAAGAAAATTATAGCAAATTTGACTTACATAAACACTGGGTTGATAAAATTTACTTAGTTTCACCTTCCGGAAAGAAAATGAAACGAGAAAGCGATTTAGTTGATGTTTGGTTCGATTCAGGTGCAATGCCATATGCACAAGTTCATTACCCATTTGAAAATAAAGATAATTTTAACAAATTATTTCCGGCAGATTTTATTGCTGAAGGTGTTGACCAAACAAGAGGTTGGTTTTTTACACTTCATGCAATTGCTGTTATGCTTTTTGATTCTGTTGCATATAAAAATGTAATTTCAACAGGTTTAGTTCTTGATAAAAATGGCGATAAAATGTCAAAATCAAGACCAGAAACCTTAATTGACCCATTTGACAGTATTGAAAAATTTGGTTCAGACCCTATTCGTTGGTACATGATTACAAATGCACGACCTTGGGATAACTTAAAATTTGATATTGCAGGTGTTGAAGAAGTAAAACGTAAATTCTTCGGAACTTTATACAACACATATTCATTTTTTGCACTTTATGCAAATCTTGATGGTTTTTCTTTTTCTGAAAAAGAAATTCCTAATAATGAAAAACCTGAAATTGATAAATGGATTATTTCATTACTCAATACTTTAATTAAAGATGTTGAAACAGAGCTTGAAAATTATGAACCAACAAATGCAGGTCGTTTAATTCAAACTTTTGTTAACGATAATCTTAGTAACTGGTATGTTCGTCTTAACAGAAAACGTTTCTGGGGACAAGATTATAACGATGATAAAGTTGCAGCATATCAAACACTTTATACTTGCTTAGAAACTGTTGCTAAACTTATATCACCTATTGCACCTTTCTATGCAGAACAATTATTCTCAGATTTAAATTCAGTAAGTGGTAAAAATACTAAATCTGTACATATATCAACATTCCCAAAATACAATAAAGAGCTTGTTGATAAAGATTTAGAAGAAAGAATGGAACTTGCACAACAAATTTCATCACTTTCATTAAGTTTAAGAAGAAAAAGCAAATTAAAGGTTAGACAACCACTTCAAAAAATTATGCTGCCTGTTTTAGATGATACTTTTCAAGAAAAAGTTGAAGCAGTAAAAGACATTATATTATCGGAAATTAACGTTAAAGAAATTGAGTACTTAAAAGATGCCGAAGGTATAATTGTTAAAAACTTAAAGCCTGATTTTCGCATTATGGGGAAAAAATATGGTAAATTAGTGAAATCAATTGCAAAAGAACTTTCAGCATTATCGCAAGAAGATATTAGCAAGTTTGAAAAAGACGGAAAATACACTATTAATATTGATGGTGAAAACATTGAATTATCAATTGATGAAGTTCAAATTACAACCGAAGATATTCCGGGTTTATTAGCCGTTAACAAAGGCTCGTTAACTGTTGCACTTGATACAACAATTACAAAAGAGCTTAAACTTGAAGGAATTGCAAGAGAAATTGTAAACAAAGTTCAAAACATTAGAAAAGACTCCGGTTTTGATGTAACAGATAAAATTATTATTGAAATTAAATCGCAAGATGAAATAAATGAAGCAATTAAAAACCATTCTGATTACATTAAATCGCAAGTTTTAGCTGATGAAATAAATATAGTTGATGAAATTTCAGCTACAAATATTAATGAGATAGAAATTGATGAACAAATTTCAACACAGATAAATATCTCAAAAAAATAATAATACTAAAAATATAGTACTATGTCTGAAAATGAAAAAACTCGTTATTCTGATGAAGAATTACAAGAATTTAAAGCAATAATCTTAGAAAAATTAGAAAGAGCAGAACAAGATTACAAATTGCTTAAAAGTACAATTTCGCATGAAGATTCTAATGACACTCACGACACTTCACCTACTTTTAAGGTTTTAGAAGAAGGTGCAAATACATTATCTCGTGAGCATAATGGAAGAATGGCACAAAGACAATTAAAGTTTATTTCTCACTTAAAAGCTGCATTAGTTAGAATTGAGAATAAAACGTATGGTGTTTGCAGACAAACAGGAAAGCTTATTCAAAAAGAAAGATTAAAAGCTGTACCGCATGCAACATTATGTATTGATGCTAAAAAAAATCAATAAATCATTAATAGGAAAATAAAAAATATTTAATGTCAATATTTAAAAAATCATTATTGCTTGTTCTAATTTTATTAATTATAGATCAAGCAATAAAAATTTATATAAAGCTAACTTTTAACCTTGAAGAAGAAATTCCTATTTTTGGTTTAAGTTGGGCAAAAATACATTTTACCGAAAATAAAGGTGCTGCATTTGGGCTATTATTTGGTGGCGACACAGGTAAATTAATTTTAAGCCTTTTTAGAATTGTTGCAATTATTGGATTAATAATTTTTCTATATAAAATTTCAAAACAAAAATACCCCAAAATTGCAATCTTTAGTATTGCTTTAATTTTAACAGGAGCAATTGGTAATATTTTAGATAGTGCATTTTATGGTATTATTTTTAGTCCTTCAACAACACATTCTGTTGCAACAATTTTTCCTAAAGATGGAGGTTATGCACCTTTTTTATATGGTTCGGTTGTAGATATGTTTTCTTTTCCTATTAAAATAACAGTACCAAGTTGGTTTCCTAATTGGTCGTGGTGGCCTTGGCGACCCGATTTTAACAACAAAGTATCACTTTTTCCTTACATATTTAATTTTGCAGATGCAACAATAACAATTGGTGTAGCACTTGTTATAATTTTTAAAAATAAATTTCAGAAAACATCATAATTTAAAAGTTTTTAAAAAACCTTATATCCGCAGGACTACATTTAACTATCTGATAGTCATCGCATCAACAGTTTTAATTATGTAATGAATATTTGCTGATAACTTTCTTTTTATTAACAAATTGATACGATGACTTGCGGATTTTAGGAAAAACAACAATATTTTTATATCTTTAACATTTCAATATTTATTAAAAAAAACAGATGAAGAAATACAGTATTTATAATATTCTTTTATTTAGTTTTATAATTATTGCATTTGTTATTTTTATTTCCGGTGTTCGTGAATTATTAGAATTAGAACAACTAAAAACTTTAAAAGCAACAACAAAAGTTATAACAGAAAAAGAAGCTCTTCTTAAAGAAACTCTTGAATTTGTTGAATCTGAAAAATTAATACTTCACGGAATTATTAATACCACAAGCGAAAAAGAATTTAACTTACTGGTTTCAAACCACGATGCTACACTTAACTTAGCTAAAAACAATTTAAAAAACATATCATTTATTGATAAAAAATATTTTGATAATATTGAAGATGCTACTGAAATAAATATAATTTTTAATGAAACTAAAAATGAATTTTTTGGAAAATATTTACCAAATTATTCAAAAATTATTGAAACAAAAGAACAACTTTTAGACTTTGATAGTTACTTTATTGAAAAATTTGATGAAGGTAGTAAAATCTCAAAAGAAGATTTACATAAAAAATTAAAATTAAACTTATCAGATATACACAAACAAGCAAATCATCATTTAAATAATATTCAATCAAAACTTGTTCTTGTTGACACAAAAATAAAATTAATATCAGAAAAATTAAATAAAGAAACCAATGATAAACTAAGCAAATCTCAAAATTTAGCATTAGTTTTTATTGCAGGAGTAATAATTGCATTATTCATTGTTTTAAGTTACTTAATTCGTTTTCTTATAAAACCTATTGGGCAATTACAATCTCATTTAAATATTATAACTGAAGGTGAACTACCCGATCCTATTAAGGTTGAATCAGGTAAAGAAATTAACAATATTGCAGAAACTGTAAACAACCTTGTTAGCGGACTTAAAAGAGGTGTTAAGTTTTCAAACGAAATTGGTAAAGGTAATTTTGATGCAGAATACGAACTTTTAGGTGAAAATGACGAACTAGGAAGCTCTCTTCTAACTTTAAGACAAGACCTTTTACTTGCTCAAGATGAAGAGAAAAAAAGAAAAGAAGAAGACGCTCAAAGAAACAGAACAAACGAAGGATTGGCAATGTTTAATGATATAATGAAACAGCAATCCGGAAGTTTATCTGAATTAGCAGATAGAATAATTTCTTCACTTGTTAAATTTACAAATTCAAATCAAGGTGCTTTATTTTTGCTAAATGAAGATGATAAAGATGATGTTTATTACGAATTGTTGGGTGCATATGCTTATAACAAAAAGAAATATATATCAAAACACGTAAAATTAGGTGAAGGTTTAGTTGGTGCTGTTGCTATTGAAAAATATACAATGTACATGACTGATGTTCCTGATGAATATATTGAAATAGAATCAGGTGTTGGAAGTGCAAACCCACGTTCTATTTTAATTGTTCCATTAAAAGTTGAAGAAGATGTTTTAGGAATTATTGAACTTGCATCATTTAATAAATTTGAGCCTTATGAAATTGAAATGATTGAAAAAATTGCTGATACAATTGCTTCATCACTTGCAAACGTAAAAATTAACCTCCAAACAAAATCTTTAATTGAATACTCTAAGGAACAAGAAGAATTGGTTCAAATGTTAGAGAAAGAAATACAGCAATACAACCAACAAATTAAAGATCTGCAAAAAGAAAACTTACAATTACAGAGTGAAAATAAAAAGTTAAAACAAATTACCAACTTAACTGATTAGCTTAGAATTTAACCATTCTAAAACATCATTATAAACTTCTTTGTTGTTAGTTTCGTTTAACATTTCATGCCTTGCATCTTCATATAACTTCATTGAAACATCTGAAATGTTTGCATTTTTATACATTTCAAAAACATCTTTAACTTGTTTTCCGTTTTTGCTAACAGGGTCTTTGCTTCCTGAAAATAAATAAATAGGCAAATCTTTTCTAACTTTATTTGCAGTTTCTTTTTTGTTAACAAGTTCAAGACCTTTCATCATATCATTAAAGAAACCTACTGAAAAAACAGTTCCACAATATGGGTCTTCAACATATTTATCAACTTGTTTTTCATCTCGGCTTAACCAATCAAATTTTGTTCTGTTTGGTTTAAAAGGTTTATTAAAATCACCAAATGATAATTTATCTAAAAGAGGGCTTGGTGTATTCTTTGGATTAAACATCATTATTATGTTTGTAATAAGCAAGCCAATTTTACCTAACAAACCTGCACTTCCTGCAGTTCCGGAAAGAATTACACCATCAACTTTATCTGAATTTTCAATAATATAAGTTCGAGTTATGAATGAACCCATACTATGCCCAAGTAAAAATACAGGTAAGTTTGGATTTTCAGCCTTTGCAAGTTTTACAAGCTCACCTAAATCATTAGCAACTTTTTGCCAACCGTTTTCTTCTGCAAAAAAACCTAAATTATCTATGCTTCCTGCGGTTTTGCCATGTCCTCTTTGGTCGTGTGCATACACAACAAAGCCATTTTGATTTAAAAAGTTTGCAAAATCATCATACCTCTGTGCATGTTCTGCCATTCCATGTGTTATAATTACAACAGCTTTTTTTTCTGCTTCGGGCAAGTGTTTAAAATATACAATTTCTGTATTGTCATGCGATTTAAAAGTGTTTTGCGATTTTGCCATAACTATTAATTTTAAATGGTTAAATTTCTGACATCTAAAATTACATCTTCAATTTTTTCACTGTTTGAAATAATTTTTAAAAGTAATTTTGCCGTTTCTTCAGGACTTGCAAGTTCATTGTTTTTTTTCAAAGATACAAATTTTTCAACATCTGAAAACTCATCTTTTGAAGTTTCTCTTATTTTATCTTGCATTTTTGTATCAATAACACCCGGTGCTACCGAAAATATTTTAATTCTGTTTTCTTTTTTATAAAATGATTGTTCAAGATTTATATTTTCGCTAAACATATCCAAAGCCGATTTTGATGCACAATATACAGTCCATGCATCAATTGTATGCCTTCCTGCTCCTGAACTTACATTTAAAATGGTTCTTTTGTTATTGTAACTTTGATATTTTTTAATGAAATTATTTGTTAAAATACTTGGTGAAACAATGTTCACATTATAATCATTAATAATGTCTTTATTTTTTAATTTCCCTATCCTTTTTATGTCAGAAATTACACCCGAATTATTTATTAAAACAATTTCTTCTGCATTTTCAATATCAGGAAAAAATATACTTTCAGTATCATCTAAATTTGAAAGGTCGGTTGTTATGTGGTTATAATTTTCGTGTTTTATTGTGTTGTTTCTTGAAATTCCGGTAACTTTATTGTTTTTATCTTCCAATAAAGTTTCCGCTAATGACTTTCCGATACCACGACTTGTTCCTGTTATAAAATAGTGTTTCATTTTTATGTGTTAGGTTAATAATTTTATTTATTATTTTTTTCTTTATTTGATTTTCCAAATTTTTCATTAATCCACCTTGGTGCAATAATTACTCCTGCTAAAAGATATGGGTAATAAGTAAAAAGCCTCCAAACTAATGCTGTAATAATTGAAATTCCTGCAACTTGTGGCATAAAATCATTCAAATATTCTGAAAATATATATTCTGAAAAACCACTTCCTCCGGGTGTTGGACTAACCAACATCATTATCCACATTACAAGTTGTTTTGCAAACAGCAGAATATGTCCTTCTTTCATTGCAAAAAAGGCGACAAATATAGCATTTACAACCCAATATCTTGCTGTCCACGACAAAAATGTTGCAGCACCTGCTTTAAGCCAAAAACTAAATGATTTTTGTTTAAATTCTTTTGAATTATTAATTATGTCAAGCCCTACCCTTCTTGCACTTTTTCGCCACCTTCGTAAAAAACCTACACTAAATATTGCTAAAATAGTTTTCTTTATAATAACAGGATTAATAAACAAACCATAGCTTAAAAAAAGGTTGTATATTAATTTTAATGAATAACCAATAATTGCAAGATAAAAAAACTGATTTGCAAATGTTAACCCCGATGTTTCACCAATAGTAAATAATTTATCAGGTCCAACAATAAAAATCATAACAGGAAACATAATTATGAAATAAAGTTCATCTAAAAAAGATGTTGCCATTACAATTGCGGCACTTTTTCCAACACTTATACCCTCTTTATGAATAAATACTACCGCAACACTTGTTCCGCCTATTGCCGATGGCGAAATTGCCGAAGCAAACTCCCAAAGCATAATTACTCTAAATGCTTGTAACCAAGTAACTTTATTTTCACTTAAAATTTTGAACCTAATTATATATCCTAAATCTCGAAGCATCATAAATAAAGTTGCAACAAGCAAAAACACAACTGTTAAATATGAAAAGTTTATAACACTAAAATCAATGTTTTTATCTTTGGTTTGATAATATAGCAAAACAAAAACTCCAACAATTCCTATCAAAACAGGGAAAATTACTTTTTTAACACTAATTTGTTTTTCAAGGTTTTCCTTTTCTTTTAAATCCTTTTTAGCCATTTTATAATAATTTATACCCTAACAATTAAAATTGCAGCACCCATTTTAATTTTATCATTTGTATTTAAACTTTGTTTTTTAATTTTCTTTTGATTTATTAAAACTCCGTTTGTGCTTCCTAAATCTTGCAACATAAATTCATTTCCCTCTCTATTAATAAGAGCATGATATACAGAAACTGTCCTATCCGGAATAACAATATCGTTATCTTCGCCCCTGCCTATTCTAATAATATGTTTTTCGAAAAAATACGTTTTATTAAAACCTTTTGTTTTAACGTTTATTTCAATATTCTTAACAGGTATTGCAGAACTTGGCTTAAAATCTTTAATTTGGTTTAATTGTATTTTATTTATTGCTTTTTTATTTTTATAAATAATGATAAATAAAACAATAAGTAACAAAGCTGAAAGCATTAACAAAACTTGTTCTCTGTTTGTTAAATAACTACTTTTTACTCTATTAAATGAATATTGATAAGTTTGATTATTGTATTTTATATTAAA
>JAADEE010000061.1 GCA_013153575.1 Chlorobiota bacterium | reverse complement strand
ATAATCTATGGTTTTATTCCTTAATTTAAAGTAATTTAGGTATGCAAGAGAGGAATCCCAACCTTGTGCAATTTTTTCGGGATAAACCCAAAAATTACCACTAAGTAAACCTAAAACTAATAATGTTGAGATTATAATTTTTCTTTTTTTTGTTTTAATTTTTTCAAAAATTAAGTATGTTGTAAGAAGTGAAAATGTAAGATAAATAGGAAGTATGTATCTATGTCCTGTTAAGCTTTTATACATTAAAAAACTTATTAGAAGAAAAAATGATACTACAAATAAAATAATTATAAGTTTTCTAATTTTTTTGTCATTTTTAATTGATTTATATGATGAAATTATAATTGAGAGTGTAATTATCCACATGAATATTCTTCCAAAATCAATTAATCGCCAAATTAAAATTATAATATTTCTTAAAAAGCCTTTTAAGTTTGTTATTTCAAAGTTTGTTGCCCATGGTGAGTTGTTGTGGTATGCAAACCAGCCTTTTACGTAGTAATGATAATAGTTAAAAGCTATAAATATTATTAAGGCGGGAATATAAATAATTGTTTTTTTTAATAATTGAACAAATGTTTCTTTAAAGTTTGTGAATTGTATGTTGAAAATTATATCTAATGTTAATATTGATGTTGCTACCATCATTCCTCTCATGCTAATTAAGAATAATCCGGCAACTGAAATAGACAATAATATTTTATTTTGTTTTAATACAGAGTTTAGTGCAAGTAAAAACAGAAAAACTAATACAACATCCGGACTTATTAGTGTAGATTGTGCTAATAAAGTTGCATCTGCAAGAAAAATTACCAGTGCCAAAAAAACATATTTTTTATTGATAAACTTTTTAATTAATAAATATGCTTGCCATATTATTCCGTAAAGAAAAGGCAGAATTGCAAAATGACTTGCAAATAGTGTTTTGCCGAATATTTTCCAAATGAGAGCTATGTACATTCCGAAAGAAGGAATATGTCCGCTGTCTATTTCGTTTGGTAATAATAGGTTATTGAAATTATTTTCATAAAAATAATGAGCATGTAAAGATGCAAGTTGAACTGTATCCCAAAAGAAAATATTATCAGAAACAAACCATGTTAAAAAAGTGTAGAATATAAAAAATGGTAATAGTTTTATAAAATCTTCTTTACTCATAAGTTTCAATTGTATTCTTAATGTTTCTCATTAACCATTCAGGTGTAGAAGTTGCTCCACAAATTCCAACAGAATCGGATTTTTTAAACCATTCTTTTTTAAGTTCATCAGTATTAGAAACAAAATATGTTCTTTCGTTTTCATTTTTGCAAACTTCGTATAATAATTTTCCGTTTGAGCTTTTTTTACCACTTACAAAAATTATTATGTCATGTCTTTTTGCAAATTTAACAAGTTTTACATCTCGTGTTGAAACTTGCTTGCAGGTTGATGCATGAGAAATGAAATTTATGTTATCATTTCCTTGAGTTTCAATCATTTTTTCTTTAATTGCATCAATTATTTTTTGGTAACCGGAACTGCTTTTAGTTGTTTGCGAAAAAATACTTACAGGCTTTGTAAAGTCAATTTTGTCAAGGTCGTTTATGTCTGAAATTACAATACCTTTATTGTCTGTATGTCCGAGTAAGCCAATAACTTCTGCATGTCCTTGCTTTCCGTAAATAATTATTTGCCCTTCAATATCTTTTATTTCAGAATATGATTTATGTATTTTTTTTTGAAGATTTAAAACAATCGGACATGAAGCATCAATAAGCTCTATGTTGTTTTGCTTTGCAATTTCGTATGTTTCAGGTGGCTCACCATGTGCACGTAAAAGAACTTTTGTGTTTTTTAGTTTCTTAACTTCATCATGATTTATTGTAATTAAACCTTTGTTTTCAAGTCTGTTAACTTCTGCTCCGTTATGAACAATATCTCCAAGGCAGTATAATTTTTTATCTTTTTCAAGTTCCGATTCTGCAATTTCAATTGCTTTTACAACACCAAAACAAAATCCTGAATTTGAGTCTATTTCTATTTTCATTTTTTTAGTTCAAAGTATAAAGTTTAAAAGTTAAAAGTTTAAAGCTGTTGTGTTATTTTAACTTTTCGTTTACTAAATTAATTGCATTTTGAAGTTGTTCCTCAATTGAAATGTGTGAATTGTCAAGTAAAACAGCATCTTCTGCTTGCCTTAAAGGATTTGTTTTTCTTGTAGAATCAATGTAGTCACGTTCTTTTACATTTGCCAAAATTTCTTCATAAGAAACATCTTGTCCTTTTTCTTTTAGTTCTTTGTAGCGTCTTTTTGCACGTATTTCTGCATCTGCTGTAAGGAAAATTTTCAAATCTGCATTAGGAAAAACATTTGTTCCAATATCTCTGCCATCCATAACAATTCCACCTTCTTTGCCCATTTCACGTTGCAGGTTTACAAGTTCATGTCTTACAAAAGGTATTTGGGCAACCGGACTTACAAGGTTTGAAACTTCAATACCTCTAATTTTATTTTCAACATTTTTTCCGTTAAGTAAAGTTTCTGATTTTTTAGTTTCAGGATTGTATTGAAAGCTTATTTTTATTTTTCCTTCTTCAAATGCTTTTTTTAGTTCTTCTTCTTTTATTGTTTTTCCTTCATGAAGATTGTTTTCTATAACATAAAGTGTAACAGCACGATACATTGCTCCTGTGTCAATGTATTTATATTCAAAGTGTTTTGCTAATCCTTTTGCAAGTGTACTTTTTCCACAAGATGAATGTCCGTCTATTGCTATTATTAGTTTTTTATTATTTGTCATTTTTTTATTTTTATTAAGATATACCAACAAAGAAAACTAAAAAGCATCTAATCAGCAAATCAAATAATTATTAAAACTCAAATTAATTAATCAACTTTAACATTTTTAGTCTTACCAAATTTTGATAAATCTGCATATAAAGAAAAGTAACTTGATGAGCCTGCTAAATGATAAGTTGCTTTACCAAAGCTAAATCCAAATTTCTTTAACTTAATGCCAAATCCCCACGAAAATCCTGTAAAGCCGCTTTTGTCAACAATTGCCATTTCTTGCCTTCTTTGGTGGTTGTAAGCTATTGAAGCATAGAAACTTTTTAATGGAATAATTTCAATTCCAACAATTAAATGTCTAAAAGAATTATCTAAAAAATCGTATAAATCATCACCGTCATCTGTATCATCTTCGGCAAATGAAATTGTAGTAACTTCTTCCGGAACATCATAAGTTAAATCCCAAGTGTTAAGGTGGTGTGCTGTAATATTTACTCTAAAAGGTGCATGATTAAGTTTTTTGCTAAATCCTAATTGAATATCAAAAGGTATGCTTTCATAATTATCATCGGTAAAAGGCTTTAATTGTGTTCCTATATTTTTTAAAGTTAATGAAGTTGCCATTTCTTTTTCGGTATTTATATATGAAATGCCAACATCAGCAACAATACCAAAAGATGTATATGTTTCATAACTTGAATAAAGAGGTTTTATATTTATACCTCCTGTAATATTTTTGAATAATTGTTTTGACCATATTATATTTAAAGCATAATCAGATGCTGAAAAATCTCCTATTATAATTCCTGTTGCATCGGCAGAAATAAATTTTCCATAATCTAAAAATTGTAAACCTATTGCAATAGTTCCTATTTTTTTATTGTTAAAGGCATATGCAACAGAACCTAAATTTATGTCAGTAAAGTAATTAACATAGTTTAAAACAACTTTTCTTTCCATATCTGAATTTAAAAGAGCCGGATTTTGAAATGCCATATTTAAATCGTCATTATAAATTGAAATATTTGCACCGCCTAATGATGCTACTTTTGCCGAATTTGGAATTTCTAAAAAAGTAAAAACTCCATCACCGCCAACTTGTGCATTTATAAAAAATGGAAAAAATATTAAAATGATTAGAATATTTATATTTCTCATATTTTGATTATTGTTTATTTATTTGAGAAAAATTATCTTCATAAAGTTTCTTTTTAAGCAATGCCAAATATAAAACTTTTTAAATTCATACTTAAATTTTAATTTTGAACAATAATTTTAATAAATTCTTAACGATGAAAACCAAAAGAAATTTTATAAAAAACGATATTATAATAAAATCGAAAGATGATATTATTCCTTATCTTGAAGATTTAAAAAATAGACCTATAAATTCTGTTGAAGATTTAAAAAAATGGTGGGCAGATAAAAGTGAAACAGAAGCATTTTTAGAAGAAGATGCAGCATGGAGATATATAAAAATGAGTTGCAATACTGCCGATAAAAAACTTGCTGAAAGCTTTAATTTTTTCGTTACAGAAATTGAACCTGTTGTTTCCGAATATTCTGATGTGTTAGATAGAAAGTTGATTAACAATGAGTTTCTTAAAGAACTTGATGCAAAGAAATATGAAATTGCAATTAAAAAGATAAAGCGTTCAATTGAACTTTTCCGTAAAGAAAACATTGATTTATTTTCGGAACTTCAACAAAAGGAAAGAGAATTTGGCACAATTTCAGGTGCTATGACTGTAACTTATAAAGGTGAAGAAATGACTTTGCAAAAAGCAGGAAACTTCCTTAAAGATATAAACAGAGATGTTAGAAAAGAAGTTTTTGAGCTTATTCAAGAAAGGCGTTTTAAAGATAATGAAAAGTTAGATGCTTTGCTTTCTGAACTTATACAAAAAAGACATAAAGTTGCTCAAAATGCTGATTTTGATAATTATAGAGATTATATGCACTCGGCATTAAAACGTTTTGATTACACAATTGATGATTGTATTTCTTTTCATAACTCAATAAAATCGGAAGTTTTGCCTATAATTGATAAAATTAATTTAGAAAGAAAAGCAAAACTTGGATATGATGTTTTAAAACCTTATGATACATCAGTAGATGTTGATTTAAAACCTGCACTTAAACCTTTTAAAGATGGAGATGAGCTGATTGATAAGGCAATAGAAGTTTTCACAAAAGTTCGTCCTAAATATGGCGAATATCTTAAAATTATGAAAGAAAATTCATTTTTAGATTTAAATTCTCGAAAAGGGAAAGCTCCGGGCGGTTATAATTATCCTCTTTATGAAAGCAATATTCCATTTATTTTTATGAATGCAACAGGCAATCAACGAGATTTAGAAACTATGATGCATGAAGGCGGACATGCAATTCATTCTTTCTTAAGTAGTGATTTAGAACTTGTTGATTTTAAGGAGCTTCCAAGTGAAGTTGCAGAACTTGCATCAATGTCAATGGAACTTATTTCCTCGGAATACTGGGATGTGTTTTATTCTGATAATGAAGACCTTAAACGTGCAAAACGTACTCACCTTGAAGGTGTACTTTCAGTATTGCCATGGATAGCAACGGTTGATAAATTTCAGCATCAATTATATTTGAACCCTGACCATAATGCAGAAGAACGCAAAGAAATTTGGACTAAAATTGCAAAAGAATTTGGCAGTGATATTATTGACTGGTCGGGTTATGAGAAATATTATTCGGTAATGTGGCAAAGACAAATGCACATTTTTGAAGTACCTTTTTATTATATTGAATACGGAATTGCACAACTTGGAGCTATAGCAATTTGGCGAAATTTTAAAAATAATCCTCAAAAAGCTTTGGATGATTATGAAAATGCTTTAAAATTAGGATATTCAGTTTCTATTCCTGAAATTTATAAAACAGCAGGAATTGAATTTAATTTTAGTAAAGAATATATTTCGGAACTAATGGACTTTGTAAAAACAGAGTTGGATAAATTGTAATGAACCATATGCAGTTAGAATATTTCAAAAAAAAATAATAACTTTGTACATATTAAAAAACAAACAATATGATAAAATTAAGTAAAATTTTAGGAAGCACATTGCTAATAGTAATGTTGTTAGTTGCTTCCTGCGATCCTTTCAATACAATTATTGAAAATGAAGATAATGCAGATGCTGTAACTTATTACAAAGCAGCAAATATTAAAACACCAACAACAGGTGATACCTTAAAGGTTGTAACATGGAATATTAAATTCGGTGGTGGAAGAATTGATTTTTTCTTCGATTGTTATGGTGATAGAGTTTTAATGAATAAGGATGAAGTAATTGATAACATGAATGGAGTTATTGAAAAAATAAATTCGTTAGATCCAGATGTTATTTATTTACAAGAAGCTGATATCTTATCAAAACGTTCAGCTTTTGTTGATGAGGTGCAAATGATTTTAGATAACACCGATTTGAATTATGGAGTTTATGCATCACAATGGCAAGCAGATTATGTACCAAGTGATGGTGTTGGTAAAGTAAATTCAGGAAATGCAATTTTATCAAAATATGAATTAACAAATGCTGAAAGGATTCCTCTTTCTTTAATTGAAGAAGATCCTGCAATTGTTCAATATTTTTATTTAAGAAGAAATATATTAAAGGCAAACATAAATGTTGCAAGTAAAAATTTTGTTCTTTATAATACTCACACTTCGGCATATTCTGATGATGGAACAAAATTAAAACAACTTAATACAATAAAAGATGAAGTTGATAAAACAAATTCAGAAGGAAAAACTTTTATTTTAGGAGGAGATTTTAATACAATTCCACCAAATTCTGTTGTTTATGAAAATTTTGATGATGCAGCATGTGATGAAAGTTCTGATTATTATGAAAGTGGTTTTGCAGGACAATTAGATGATATGAGAATGTTTTATGATGATTATAAAGCAGCAATTAGCCTTGATAAATATGGAACAACCGAAGCATCACAAGAAAATTATTATTCATTTACTTCTGATAAAGATGGTTTTTGGAACAGAAAGTTAGATTACATTTTTACTAATGACGAATTTACAGGAAATTCAGGTAAAGTTCATCAAACAGGTAATGACGATGGTATTCCAACAATGCCTTTATCTGACCATGCGCCTCTTTCAGTAAAAATATCATTAAAATAAAAATATTAAAGGTCTTTTTTTAGACTTTAATCATAAAATACAAACTTATGAAATTCAAAATAATAATCATTATAAGCATTTTTGCAATAGCTACAACAAGTAATGCTCAAAGCCTAAAATGGTCAGACAATACTGCTGATGTTTTAGAGCAAGGAAGAAAAGAAACCGGAATTTTTTCACCATTTAAAATGGGATTAAAAAACAATAGAGAATTATCGGTTCATCCATTGTTATTTTTCATTATACCAAATGCAAGTTTAAAAAAGCAATGGAAAGCAAATGAAAAATACAGATTTTCAAGTGTTCATAAATTTACCTATCCAACACTTTTATATAATATGATTTCAACAGAAGGAGCAGGAGGGATATTGCCTGCAACAAGTACAATTCCGCAAATGTTTAAATTTAACAATGCAGCATTAATAAGTATTGATAAATTTAATCAAACATTTACTTTTAGTTTAGGAGTTGACTTATCATTAAACTTTGGAGATTCTGAATTTACTTATATTGAGTGGCACATGGTTTACCCAAGAACATATGCACTTAATAATACATTTACACCTTACGGAGGAATTGATGTAACAGGAAATTTATATAATAATTTTTTCTATGATTATTCCTTTAAAGCATTTTATTTGTCGCAAGACGATGCAGGTTTTATTACAGAAAATAACTTTAAAATTACATGGAGAAAATCTGATAAATTTGCAATTAAAGCAGGAGCAATATACAGTTACGGAAAATTTCCGTTTGGAAATGATGGAGGTTTATACCCAACATTTGACTTAATGTTTGGTTTTTAGAATATTAAATCTTTAAAACATTACAATTTTTTCTAATAATTTCTGTTTAGAAGTTAGAAAATAAATTCATAGAAAATATGAACAAAAAGATTTTAATAATTTTTATAATACTTTTTTCGGCTTTTTATGGCTTTTCGCAAAAAAGCATTGTGCAAAATTTACGTTTGTATGACCAAAAAAGATTACATTTTGGTTTTACTGTTGGGTTAAATACATCAGATTTTTATATCAGAAATTCAGATATATTTTTTGATACAACACAAATAAAAGAAGTTTACGGTATTGAAAATAAACAACAACCGGGATTTCATTTAGGACCAATTTCAAATTTAAGATTAGGAAAGTTTTTTGATTTAAGATTTCTGATAAACTTAACTTTTACACAACGAGATTTAAAATATAATCTTCTAAAAGAAGATGCAGAAGGAAATCCTTATTTTGAGGAACATACAATGGTTTTATCTTCAACCTTTTTAGAGTTTCCTTTACTTCTTAAATATAAATCGCAAAGAATAAATAATTATAGAATTTATGTTATAGGTGGTGTTAATCCTAAAATGGATTTAGCAGCAAAAAAGAAGATTCCGGAAGACCAAATGCCTATGATACGACTTGAACAAACTGATATTTATGCAGAATTTGGAGTTGGTTTTGATTTTTATCTTCCATATTTTAAGTTTTCTCCTGAAATAAAAATGGGAGTTGGGCTTAATAATATGTTAATTGATGATAATACAGAATATACCGGAGCAATAAAATATTTAAAATCTAAGATTATAATGTTATCATTTCATTTCGAATAAATAAACTATATAAAAAACATAAAAACCTTCAATAGTTTATTTAAACTTTGGAGGTTTTTTTATAATTAAAAATATGTTAGGAACAATAATTAATATAATTACAGTTTTAGTAGGAAGTAGTTTCGGATTACTTTTAAGAAAAAAAATGCCGGAGAAAATTATTAAAACAGTTTTTCAAGGAATGGGCTTGTTTACATTATTTTTAGGTTTTGTAATGGCAATGAAAACAAACAGTTATTTAATCCTTGTATTTAGTTTGGTAATAGGTGGAGTTGTTGGGGAAGTGATTGATATTGAGGAATTTATAGAGAAAGTTGTGGGAAAGGTTAAAAATAAAATGAAATTTGGAGGAGAAAAATTTTCAGAAGGATTATTAACAGCGTTTTTACTTTACTGCATAGGTTCAATGACAATTTTAGGTGCATTTGAAGAAGGAATGAAAGGAGATGCAACACTTTTAATAACAAAATCAGTGATGGATGGTTTTTCTTCAATTGCATTAGCTTCGGCTTTTGGTGTTGGAGTTGCATTTTCAGTTATTCCTATGTTAATTTTTCAAGGAGGATTAACACTTTTAGCAATATATTTTGGTGAATTTATTGATGCAAGTTTAATAAATGAACTTACAGCAGTAGGAGGGATTTTATTAATCGGACTGGGAATTAATATTCTTGAAATTAAGAAAATAAAAGTATTTAACTTATTTCCTGCATTAATTATTGCGGTTGTTTTAGCTTGGATAAAGTTAGAATATAATTTAGAATTTTAAGAAACTAAAGATGAAATATACAACAGCATTATTTATAATTTTTACATTTTCAATTTTAAGTTGTCAGAATATAAATAATGAAAACAAGAATAGTAAAACTATGAAATACAATAAATTAACAGAGGAGGAAGCCAGAGTAATACTTCATAAGGGAACAGAAAGACCACATACAGGAAAATATGATAACTTCTTTGAAGAAGGAACATATAATTGTAAGCAATGTGGAACACCATTATATAAGTCAGATGCAAAGTTTGACGGGCATTGTGGTTGGCCATCTTTTGATGAGGAAATTGAAGGTGCCGTAAAACGTATTCCTGATGCCGATGGTATGAGAACTGAAATTGTTTGTGCAAATTGTGGAGGGCATTTAGGACATGTTTTTTTAGGAGAAGGATATACTGAAAAAAATACACGACATTGTGTAAATTCAGTTTCTTTATCATTTAGTCCTTTGAAAGATTTTGTAAAAGATTTTGAAATTCCTAAAACTGAAACTGTAATTTTTGCATCAGGTTGTTTTTGGGGAACAGAGTACTGGTTGCAAAAACAAAAAGGAGTAATTTCAACAGAAGTTGGTTATATAGGCGGGCATGTAAGAAACCCAACTTATGAACAAGTTTGCACAAAAACTACAGGCCATGCCGAAGCTGTTAAGGTTGTTTTTAATCCTAACGAAATAAGTTATGAAGAATTAGCAAAGATTTTCTTTGAAACTCACGACCCAACGCAAGTTGATGGACAAGGACCTGATATTGGCAATCAATATCGTTCGGAAATATTTTATACAAATGATAATCAGAAACTTATTTCGGAGAAGTTAATTAATATTTTAGAAGAAAAAGGCTTAAAAGTAGCAACAAAATTAACAGAAGCTCCTAAATTTTGGAAAGCCGAAAATTATCATCAAGATTATTATGAGCATAAAGGCACAAAACCTTATTGCCATTTTTATAATAAGAAGTTTTAAATTTAAAAAAGCAATTCATTAATTTTTGAGTTGCTTTTTTAGTTATGTTATGAAATACAATTTAAAAATGATTATTTTACAATATTGATAATAAACATCGAATAAATTTCGTATTTTTAAAGTGTATAGGAATAAAAAAGTAAACAAAATATTATAATATGAAGTAATATAATCATTAAATAATTTTTGTATTAGTCGAAATTGTAAAATAAGTATAATGAAAAATAATATATTTATAAGCTTATTGTTAATTAGTTTGTTTTTTTTTAGTTGTAATAAACCAAATGACTCAAAAGAACAAGAAACAGGACTGTTTTACAAATCAATTTCCATAAATAATATTTCAAGAAAATATGCTATTTATGTACCAAAAGATATTGAAGATATTTCTGTTCCTATTGTTTTTGAGCTTCATGGAGGAGGTGTATATATTGAAGATATGACAGGAGAAAGTGGGTATAAAACACCTTATAAATTATGGATGAATATTGCAGATGTTGAGAAATTTATTGTTGTTTATCCGGAAGGTTTAGATGGGGCATATGGAGAACCAACTTGGAACGATTGTCGTGGAGATTGTAATGTTAGCTCAGATGCAGATGATGTTCATTTTATAGATGAATTAATTAATAATATTTCGTCAAAATATAATGTTAACTTAAATAGAATTTATGTTTCAGGAACATCAAATGGCGGTTTTATGGCACAAAGAATAGGCATCGAATTAAATAATAAAATTGCAGCAGTTGCATCTATTGTTTCGGCAAAACCTGCTGTTTCTGAATGTGATTTACCGGTTAATCCAATTTCTATTTTATTTATGAATGGAACAGATGATAACCATATGCCATTTAATGGAGGTTATTTATCAAATCCGCCAAATCCAGAT
>JAADEE010000016.1 GCA_013153575.1 Chlorobiota bacterium | reverse complement strand
GTTATAACTTCAAGATTTTCAGCACAAACCTTATGCACCACCAACTTTCTGAGAACAAATCCTATATCGAACTCACGTTAGTATAAAATAAAAAACGATAATAAGCTTTATGCAAATTATCGTTTTTTATTTTTTTTGTTTAATTTTTATTGCTTAAACCTTTTGTCATATTCTGAGTAAAGACTAATTTCTTCTTTCATCATTCTTTGCCTTAATGTTGAAAGTAATTTAGCTGTATCATCAGCAAAACTACCATCAAATTCACCTTTTGAGTATTTTTCAATATAATAATTGGCAAATTCAGAAATTCCATCCCAATCTTTTGCAAAAAGGTCTAATTTAATTTTTAAGTTCGCATCTTTTTCAGCTTCTTTATTTAAAAAAGGGTATAATTCTGCATCTTCTTTACCTATGTGTGCAACAACAATATCCTTTAATTTATTTACAAACTCTATTTTTTTTTCTGTTGAAGAAATATAGTTGTAAACTTCGGATAATAGGCTTTTTAGTGCCTTGTGTTCTTCTATTAATTCTGTTATTAAACTAGTCATAGTTATTTTTTAATTTATGCAAAATTACAATTTTTTTTAAATATGTAACTTTAAAATTAGATTTAAACTTAAAAAAAACAAAAATAAATGATTATTTTTTTAATATACCTTTTGAAATTACTAATCTTTGAACTTGATTTGTTCCTTCATAAATTTGGCAAAGTTTAGCATCTCTCATCATTTTTTCAACTCCAAAACTTCTTGTATAACCGTCACCACCCATAACTTGAACAGCATCAGTTGTAACTTCCATTGCAACATCAGAAGCGTAGTATTTAGCCATTGCAGAATATGTTCCCGGAGTTTTTAATCCTTGTTCGTAATACCATGCAGCTTTCCAAGTCATTAATCTTGCAAGTTCTACTTTTGTAGCCATTTCAGCAAGCATAAATGATACTGCTTGATTTGCAGTTACAGGTTTTCCGAATTGGATTCTGTTTTTTGCCCATTCTTTTGAAATTTCGTAAGCAGAACGTGCAATACCAACACTAAGTGCAGCAACACCTGTTCTTGTTCTGTCGAATGTTTTCATACCAATGATAAATCCTTCACCTTCACGTCCTAAAAGGTTTTCTGCAGGAACTTCAACATCTGTAAAAGTTATTTCGTTTTGAACAGAACCTCTTTGTCCCATTTTGTCAAGTCTTGAAACAATTTTTACTCCCGGTAAGTCTGTTGGTACAACAAAACATGATAAACTTCTTGCACCTCTTTCAGGATCTGCTTGTGCAAATACTGTTAAGTATGTAGCAACTTCACCATTAGTTATAAAACGTTTATGACCATTAAGTATGTATTTATCACCTTTTTTTATTGCTGTTGATTTTATTCCTGCTACATCAGATCCTGCATTTGGTTCTGTTAGTGCATATGCAGCAGCAGCTTTTTCTTCAACAAGACGTCCCATGAAGCGTTTCATTTGTTCGTCAGTTGCAGCAACTATCCAAGGTGTTAATGCTAACATATTTGCATCAATACTAATTCCTATTCCTGCACAAGCAGCACCAAGTTCTTCTGAACCTAATTGAGCATCAAAAATGCTTAAACCTTCACCTCCAAATTTCTTAGGAATTTGAGAGTTCATAAGACCTTCGTCGTATGCTTTTTTTACAACTTCCCAAGGGTATTCTCCGCTTAAGTCGTATTTTTCTCTTACAGGAATTATTACTCTTTGAGCAAAATCTCTATGTTTTTCGATTAATTCTTGCTGTTCTTTTGTTAATGAAAAATCTACCATAATTTGTATTGTTTTTAATTTATTTAATTTAAAGAATATTTATTTAATATGTTTTCAAAATCTTCTGTTGTAATTTCTGTATAAATATCGTAATGTTTTGGAGATTTTATTTGAATTCCTTCCGGAATGTGCTCAATTAAAATGTCCCATTCTTTTTGTGTTAATGCTTTTATGAAAAATGCAAATAAATGTGCGTCGGCATGGGCAGGAAGATATTTATGATACATTTTTGTTATGGCTTTTAACATATCTATGTATTGTTTATTGTCTTCTATTGTTTTTGTATTATTTATCCATGCTATTGGTACTACTTCAATTGAGCGTCTTTCTAAAATGTCAGTTTTTAATAGGAGTTCAAAGTTGTAAGCAAGTTTATACTCATAATTATTTAAAATGATTTTTTTTATTGTTTCAGATTTGTATGCTTTAAAATCACATTGAGTATCAATTATATAGTTTAGTCTATTAATTACTCTTTTCCATAAATATATGAATAGTTTTCTGTTTAAATCTCTTGTAATGTCATTTTTAACAATTGATTCCGGTTCTGTTCTTGAAGCTATTGCTACTTTTTTGTTATTGTTAATTATGCTATTAATTAAAAGTCCGCTTTGTCCTAAATGTGTATTTAAATTTGCACTTGTAGAAATAATAATGTGATTTTTAATGTTTTTGTTTACGGCATACCACATACCGTATTCTATTGCACCTCCTTTTATGCTGTCGCCGGTTGATTTTAAGTTTTTTACAACTTCAAGTTTTTGGTCGATGGCATCTTGTAAAAATAAAACTTCAACATTGTTTTCGTTATATTTTTCATTTAGAATTTCTGATGCAACCTTTCCACTGTTTTCAGGGCAACCATCATCAACTATTAACATATCCCAACTTATGTTGTTGAAGTCAGATGTTAAGCTTTCTATTTGTTGAATTTTTTTTAATAGAAAGTCTTCTCCTTGTGGGTGTTCTTCTTTTGTTAGTAATCTGTTTTTATCTTTATAAACAGAAAATAT
Source organism: Chlorobiota bacterium (assembly GCA_013153575.1). Lineage (GTDB taxonomy): Bacteria > Bacteroidota > Bacteroidia > Bacteroidales > JAADGE01 > JAADGE01. Next base: position 8,700 of record JAADEE010000016.1, on the reverse strand, counting down.
AATTGTTAAATGTATTTTTTCTTTAATTTCAGAAAGGATTTGTTTAGATTTTGCAATTTTTACAGCTAAATGTGATGTTAATGAAAAATTATTTTTATCATTTAGCATATCTGTTTCTAATGCAATAATCTCATCTAAACTTTTACTTTCTTTATAAATTGTATCTGCAAGTTTTTGTATTTTATAAAGATGTTCAGTATTTGTGAGGTTTAACTCTAAAATACGTTCAGTATTTTCAAACTGTTTTATTATTTCTTTAAAATACATAGGAAACCGAATTTTAAGAATTGCTAAATTAGTAAAAAAAGATTTATTTAAAGCATATTATTTCATTATTGATAAAAAGTTAATAATAGTTTGCGGTTTCCTCCTCTGTTTCTGAATTCGCAAAAATAAATTCCTTGCCAAGTTCCCAGATTCATTTTTCCATTTGTGATAGGAATTGTAATTGAATTACCAACTAAACTTGTTTTTACGTGAGAAGGCATATCGTCAGAACCTTCAAAAACATGAGTGTAATAAGGTTCGTTCTCAGGAATTAGTTTGTTTATAATATTTTCAAAATCATATCGAACTGATGGATCGGCATTTTCATTTATTGTTATTCCTGCTGATGTGTGTTTAACAAAAATATTAAGTAAACCATTACCACTAAAATCTGAAATGCTGTTTTTTATAATGTTTGTAATTAAATGAAAACCTCTATCAAATTCATTTAAAATAATTTCTTTTTGTTTAATCATTTTATATTTCGTTTTTAACATTAGATTTGCAATAATTTAAAATTATAACAGTTTAATACAAAAACCAAATTAAATTTTAATTTTTTTTGATGAATAGAATTAGTATTATATTAATTTTCCTTTTTCCTATAATAGTTAAATCACAGACAATTAGTGTTGAAGGACTTGTAACAGATGATAAAAATAAAGTAATACCTTTTGTAAATATTTTTACAAGTGATAGTAAATTTGCAACTTATTCAAATACTGAGGGAAAATACAAAATTAAAATTCCGAATACTTATAAAAAATTATATTTTAAACAGACTGATGCAGAGGCTTTTATTATTGAAATACCAAAAGGCAATAATAATGAAGTTGTTATAAATGTTAAGTTGGGAGCATCAAACCAAATAGATGTTGTTGTTGTTGAGGCTGAAGGCATAAATTCTGCAGGAAATTTTGCAATTGATAGTAAAATTTCAGATGTTTTACCGTCAATAAACGGAGGGATTGAAAGTCTTGTAAAAACTGAGTTGGGAGTTTCTGCATCACGTAATCCTTTAAGCTCAAAATATTCTGTAAGAGGTGGAAGTTTTGATGAAAATCTTGTGTATGTTAATGGTATTGAAATATATAGACCACAACTTGTAAGGTCTGGTCAGCAAGAAGGTTTAAGTTTTATAAATCCGAAATTGGTTAGTGAGGCAAAGTTTTCTTCCGGAGGTTTTGAGGCTCGTTATGGAGGTAAAATGTCTTCGGTTTTAGATGTAATTTATAAGCAACCTAAAAAACGTGAAATTTCTGCAAGTTTAAGTTTATTGGGAGCATCAGCTCATTATCAAGATGTTTCAAAAAATGGTAAGTTTAGTCATATTACGGGTTTTAGGTATAAAACTACGAAATATGTGTTGAATACGCTTGAAACAGAGGGAGATTATAATCCTAATTTTCTTGATTTTCAAACTTATTGGACTTATAAAATAAACCCTAAATTTACTCTTAATTTTTTAGCAAATATTTCAGATAATAATTTTCATTTTACCCCAACAAGTGGAACAACTAACTTTGGTTCTTTGCAAAGTTTTAAATCTTTATATATTGCATATATTGGGCAAGAAACTGATAAGTTTTTATCGAATACCGAAGCAATTTCATTACATTTTCATCCTCATAAAAACTTAAATTTTACATATAGTTTTTCTGCTATGCAAGCATCAGAATCTGAAACATTTGATATAATTGGTTTTTATAGTCTTAATGAACTTAATAGTGATATTGGTTCAGTAACAGCCGGAGATAGTATTGTGAGTTTAGGAACTGGTGCTTTTATGAGGCATGCAAGGAATTATATGGATGTGATTAGTTTTACAAATGCTTTATCGGGTTATTATAAAACTGAAAATCATTATTTAAATTGGGGATTAACTTATAAAAATGAACAAATTTCAGATGATATTGATGAATGGAACTTACAAGATTCTGCAAGTTATTCAATTCCTGTTGATGATGAGAATTTGTATGTTTCTGAAAATATAAAAGCAGAAAATGATATTAATAAAAATATTTACACAGCATTTATTCAAGATAAAATTGAGTTTGTTTCTTACAGATTTGAATATGAGCTTATTGGAGGTTTAAGAACAAATTATTCTTCTTTTTCGGAAGAGTTTATAATTGACCCTCGATTTGCAATTGCTGCAAAATCATTCAGTAAAAATAAACATGTTTTTAGGTTCTCAACAGGAATATATCATCAGCCTGTTTTTTATAAAGAAATTAGAGATTTTGATGGTAATATAGTTTCTGACCTTAGTGCACAAAAATCAATTCATTTTATTTTAGGACATAATTTTAAGTTTAATGCTTTAGGCAGAAATTTTAAACTTTATACTGAACTTTATTATAAAAGTTTAAGCAATATTATACCGTTTGAAATGGATAATGTGCGTGTAAGATATTATGCAGATGTTAGAACAAGTGGTTATGTTGCAGGAATTGATACAAAAATTATGGGTGATTTTGTGCCGGGAGTAGATTCATGGTTTAGTTTGTCTGTTTTAAAAACCGAAGAGGTTGTAAATACTGTTTCAAATGGTGCAGATACTTCGTATTATATTCCGCGACCAACAGACCAGCGTTTTTCTGCAAATTTATTTATACAAGATTTTATTCCGGGAAATAAGAATTTTAAGGCTCACTTAAACTTGGTTTATGGCTCATCTTTTCCTTTTGGATTTCCTAAAGAAATTGAAACAAAAGGTATTGCAAGGTCAAATCCTTATAATAGGGTTGATTTAGGTGCTTCAGCAATAATAATTAAGGAGGATAAAAGAAGTTCAAGAAAATTGTTGAAAAATGTAAAATCTTTATGGCTTACAGTTGAAGTTTTTAATATGTTGGATGTTAATAATACAATCTCATACAGATGGGTACATGTTGTACCTAACACATCAATTGCTGCAAATAGTGTAAAAAACCAATACCCTGTTCCTGTTAATGCCACAGGACGTAGATTTAATTTGAAGTTGAGTATGAAGTTTTAATTGATTTATGGTTTGTGTATAAAGTGTTGGGCATTTAAAAGCACTTCTATTTTTCAATTAACATATTCAATCATAGAATATGTTTTTAGTGAGAGTGTGAATGTATTTTTTTAATTATAAGTTTAGATAATTCACACCCTCACTTTTTCTCAATTTAATAATTTAAATACATAAACTTATTCTGCTTCCCAAAGCAAAGCAACTTCAATATCAAAAACATCCGCCCTGCGTGGTTTTATGTAAAAAGTTTCAATATCATAGTTGTCAATATTGTATTTTTCTTTTATTGAATTTATTTCATTTGTTAAATCGGCTTTTAATTCTTCCATGTCGGCTTGTACTTGTGCAATTTCATTTTCAACACGTCTTACATCAGCTTTTTCTTTTGCAATTTTTCCAGCTGAACTTATTCCTCGGTTAAATTTACTTTTGCTTCTTCCTCCTAAGAAAGAGCCAAGAACTGCCATTCCAAAAGACATTGCAGTATCTGTTCTTTTTGCAGAAACATCAGCTTCTTCTTTTTCAAGTTTAATTAGCAATTTTTCATATCTGTCTTGTAGCCTGTCGCTTTTTGTTCTGTATTTTTTACGTAACTTTTCAACAGCTTCATCTTTTTCTTCTCTAATTATATCGAGTAGTCTAATTTTAAAATCTTTTAAACTTTCATTTGGTTTAGATTCTGTTTTTAATTCTTTACATTTATAAAGTTCAAGTTTATGAGTTCTGTATAAATAATCAGAATATGCTTTTTCTAATTGCTTGAATGATTTTAATTCTGCAATAAAAGAAGGAAGCTCTTCAAATTTACTTTGTTCAACAGGTTTTTTATCAAACAAACTTGTATCAAAGTCAAAGTCAATTCCTTCTGAAAAATCTAATCCTTCTTCATTATTAAGTTCAAATTTTTCTTTAAAAGTGTTTTGTATATCAATACCACGAGTTGCGTTTACAAATTTAACATTACCTTTTGCAATAATATAAGGTGTGTAAATAACATCTTTCCCAAAAGGAGTATTTACTGAATAGTATTGCGTAATGTCTTCTGATACAACCGATTGTACAACGTTTGCAGTTTCAGATACAAAATTTGTTACATTTGCTTTTTCTTTTTTAGGTTTTTCTTTTGCAGAAGTATCTTTTGTATTTGAAATTGCTTTTCTGTCTGCCATTAAAGTTCTAATTTCTTTTTTAGAAAGTGGACCTTTAAGATATGACAGAACCCAACGAGTTTGCATAAGTTTTACCCTGTCTTCATGTGCACTTTTTAAAAGGAAAACCCTACTTTGTATGTTTGAGAGTAAGTTTTCAATTTCTTTTTTATTTAAAGATTCAGCATCATTTTTAAGAAGTCCTCCCATTACTCTTTCCTTATCTTGTTTGGTTTGAAGACGACCAATAAACCAAGTTCCTATGTTTGATAATCCTTTGTAATCTAAATCAATAGGGTTTTGTGTTGAAAGAACAATACTAATTCCGAATGCCCTTGCTTGTTTAAGAAGAAGCAACATAGGTTTTTTAGAAGGTGGATTTCCAACAGCAGGGAAGAACCCAAAAATTTCATCCATATAAAGCAATGCTCTTAATGAAGAAGTTCCACTTTGCTGACGCATCCAGCTTATGTATTTGTTAAGAAAAAGAGTTACAAAAAACATTCTTTGGCTATCATCTAAATGTGAAATTGAAAGTATTGAAACTTTTGCTTTTCCTTCTTTCGTATATAGCAGATCTTTAATGTTTAAAGGTTCTCCTTCTGTCCATGCAGAAAAACTTGGGCTAGCCAAAACTGTATTTAATTTCATTGCCAAATCAAGTCTTTGAGTTTGTGTATAGAAACTTTTAAGTGGCAAAACACCAATTTTATCGAATGGAGGATTTGTAACGTACCCGATAAGTTCCTCAAGAGTTATGCTAATTCCTTTTTTCCAAAGATGAATAAAAATGTTTGAAATTAAAAGATATTCTTTGCTACTTAAAGGGTCTCCTTTTACTTTTATAAGGGCAAGCAAACTAGTTACTGTTGAGTTTACAACTGATGTGAAAGAATCAGGGTCATCCATTACATCTTCCGAAGGAGCATCAAAACTACTTAAAACTGAAAGTTGCACACCTGCCGAACTTCCGGGAGTGTAAATTACATATTCAACACTTTCTTTTAAAGCTTTAATCCTTGATTTATCTTGGTGCCAAGATTGTATTCCTTTATCCCACATTTTTGCAGTTTTTTCTGCAAATTCTTTTACTGTTAAACCTTTGCTTTCGGCAGCACCTGCATCTACCCAAGGTTCAAAATCTTCGGTTTTAAGTTCAGGGAATGTTAATAATAGGTTACCCATATCACCTTTTGGGTCAATTAAAATTGCAGGAATATTATCAAGAGCCGCTTCTTCAATAATGCCAATTCCAAGACCTGTTTTTCCACTACCTGTCATTCCAATTAATGCAGCATGTGTAGTTAAATGTTTGTTTTTGTAAAGAACAAGTTCATCTGTTAGCTCTTGTGTGTCAGGATTTACTTCTTTACCAAGATAAAAAAGTCCTAATTTTTCGTATATTGAAGTTAAGTTTTCCATATTTTTATTGAAAAGTTATTTTTTATTTTATTAAATCTTAATGTTTTACACTTTGTTTTTAATTTTTGTTTGAAACAAATTACAAATTAAATAGTTAAACATAATTTACAAAGTTAAAAATTTAATGCTTTTTTCAAATCTTCTTCGGTGTCAATTGATAAACTTTCACGTTTAGTATAATCAATTGTTATTGTGTATCCGTTTTCAATCCAACGGTTTTGCTCTAAAGATTCTGCTTTTTCTAAAATACTTTGTTGTAGTTTGGTAATTTCTAAAAGAATATTGCTTTTGTATGCATAAATTCCAATATGTTTAAAGAACTTATTTTTCAAGTGCCATTCTTCTTTTTTTGTATCTCTAATATATGGTATAGGTGAACGACTAAAATAAATTGCGTTATTGTTTTTGTTAATAATAACTTTTGGTTTATCAGGGTTGAAAACATCTTCATTATTATTAATTTCTTTAACTAAACTTGCAATTTGAGTTTGTTTTTGCTTAATTACGTTAAGAACTTTTTCAATATGTTCTGATTCAATAAAAGGTTCATCTCCTTGAATGTTTATAACAGCATCAAATTTTTTATTAGTTTGTTTTTCATAAATAAGCAAAGCTTCGGCGCATCTGTCAGTTCCGCTTTTATGTTCAGTTGAGGTCATCACATAATTAGCATTGAATGATTTTGCTTCGTTTTCAATTCTGTAATCATCAGTTGCAATTATCACATTATCAACAATTTTAGAAACTCTTTCATATACATTTCTAATCATTGTCTTACCATTAATCATAACCAAAGGTTTTCCCGGAAATCTTGTTGATGCATATCTTGATGGAATTATTGCTAAAATATTCATTTAAATTTGTTTTTGTACAAAAATTATTTGTTTAGACAAAAATATGCTATATTTTTACAACAATTTGATTTTTTTTAATAAAATTATCAATTTTGTAAATTAATTTTGATTTTAGTTAGTCTTATATGACAATACAACAAGTAAAACAAAGATTTGGAATAATAGGAAACGATCCTGCACTAAACAGAGCAATTGATATTGCAATGCAAGTTGCTCCTACAGATTTAACTGTTTTAGTAACAGGTGAAAGTGGTACAGGTAAAGAAATGTTTCCTCAAATAATTCACCAGTTAAGTGCACGAAAGCACAATAGATATATTGCAGTAAACTGTGGTGCTATTCCTGAGGGAACAATTGATTCTGAACTTTTTGGACATGAAAAAGGCTCATTTACAGGTGCTGTAAAAAGCAGAAAAGGGTATTTTGAAGAGGCTGATGGAGGAACAATTTTTTTGGATGAAGTAGGAGAGTTACCACTTTCAACGCAAGTTAGGTTATTGCGTGTACTTGAAACCGGAGAATATATAAAAGTAGGATCTTCCCAAGTTTTAAAAACAGATGTAAGGGTTATTGTTGCAACAAATGTTAATTTACCTAAAGCTGTTCAAGAAGGAAAATTTAGAGAAGATTTATATTACAGGTTAAATACCGTACCAATTATTGTGCCTCCTTTAAGGGAAAGGAAAGAAGATATTCATTTGCTTTTTAGAAAATTTGCACAAGATTTTTCGGAAAAATATAGAATGCCTGTTATAAGATTAGACGATAAAGCAAAGTTACTTCTTGAAAATTATAGTTGGAAAGGAAATGTTAGGCAATTAAAAAATATAGCTGAACAAATTTCAATAATTGAAGAAGACAGATTAATAACTTACGATGTCTTAAAAAAATATTTACCGGAAGATTATCAAAAACTTCCTATGGTGTATGGAGGAACTGTAAATAAAGAAGATTTTGCAAATGAAAGAGAGATTTTATATAAGATTTTATTTGATATGCGAAATGAAATAAATGAATTAAAATCTATAGTTAAATCAATTGCAAAAGGAGATAAAGAACCTATTAATATTTCTGATAATTTTTTCACAGAAGATAAAACAATAACTAAAATACAAGGAGAAATTTTTGATGTAAATGATGATTTTTCAAAACCTAAGTTTGAAAATCCTAAATTTAACAAAAGAGATGCATATATTGAAGATACAGAAGAAATTGTAGAAGAATCATTGTCTTTAAAAGATAAAGAAATTGAGTTAATTAAAAAATCTTTAGAAAAACACAAAGGAAAAAGAAAGTATGCAGCTCAAGAACTTGGAATTTCGGAACGAACTTTGTATAGGAAACTTAAAGAATACAATATCAATACGTTTTAAACTATGAGAAAGACTATTTTTATAAGTCTGGTTTTTATTTTTTTTATTATTAACTCATGTGGAGTTTATAGGTTTTCAGGTGCTTCGTTAGATCCAAACGATAAAACTGTTACTGTTAAATTTTTTCCAAACAGAGCATCAATCGTAAACCCAAATTTGAGCCAAGTTTTTACAGAAGCATTAAAAGATAGATTTATTTCTCAAACAAGTTTAGAATTAGTTGATTTTAATGGAGATTTAATGTTTGAAGGTGAAATTACAAAATATTTCACAAAGCCGGTTTCAATAACGCAAGGAGAACAAGCAGCTTATAATAGACTTACAATAGTGGTAAGAGTAAAATATACAAGTATTAATAACCCAAAATATAATTTTGATACATCATTTTCAAGATACGATGATTATGAAAGTACTGAACTATTAAGTGATGTTGAAGATGCTTTAACAGAAGTTATAGTTAAAGAACTTGTTGATGATATATTTAATAAATCAGTTGTAAACTGGTAAATATAATTGCTGAATTATGGAAATACAAGAAATACTAAAATATATTGATGAGCCTTTTAATATGAAGGAAGAAGACCTTCTTAAAGTTGAAAAAATTGTTGAAAAATATCCATTTTTTCATACAGCAA
>JAADEE010000243.1 GCA_013153575.1 Chlorobiota bacterium | reverse complement strand
TTAAAACAGATAGAAGGTTTAAAACTCTTTAAAATAATAAATTAGTGAATTCGAGGCAAAAAAATTAAATTAGTCATAATAAAAAATGAAAAAAGTGTGTTTTGTAATACCAAAAGCTTACTATCTTTTTAATCCTAATACAAAAGGAGCAAAAGATAAAGTTGGAGGTGCACAAAAACAAGCATATCTTTTAAGTATTTCTTTGGCAGAAGATAAAAACTTTGATGTTCATTTTTTAGTTGCTGACTTTAATCAAGAAAAAATTGAACAAATTAAAAATGTAACTATTTGGAAATCTTTTAATTTTTCTAATAATATTTTTAAAAGAGTTTTAAACCTTCTATCTGTTTTAAAGAAAATAAATGCCGAATATTATATTTTTCGTTCAGCTGATGTTGGAGTTGCATTTGCAATGTTTTATGTGAAAAATGTTTTAAAAAAGAAAGTAATTTACATGATTGCAAGTGATATTGAGACAAGTAAAACCGAACAAAAGAAACATTCAAGTTTTGCAACAGTTAAATCAATGCAATATGTTTATAATAAGTCAGATATATTAACTGCACAAACAAAACAACAGTCTCTAAATTTACTTAAAAATAGAAACAGATTACCTGATGCAATTATTAAAAATATTTACTTAAACATTTCAGATAATGATGTTAATTTTAATAAAAAAAATACTATCCTTTGGGTTGGAAGAATAACAAAAAATAAAAAACCAGAACTTTTTATAGAACTTGCCGAAAAATATCCCAACGAAGAATTTATAATGATTGCACCTGTTGTATTAGAACATAAAAACTATGGAAATAAAATTCAAAACGATGTTAAAAACATTAAAAACATAACACTTCTTAACTATGTTAACCCAAATGAGATAAACGAATTTTACAAAAATGCAAAAATATATGTTTTAAGTTCAGAATTTGAAGGTTTTTCAAACACAATGGCAGAGGCAATGATACAAGAGTGCCCAATATTAAGCTATAATGTAAATCCTGATAATATTTTAGAAGATTACAAATGCGGACTTTGTGCAAATAAAAATTCAAACCTATTCTTTAAACAATTTGACAATCTTTTAAACAACGATGAACTAAGGAAAACATTAGGTCAAAATGGAAGAAATTATATTAAGAATGAACATGGTAAAAACAAAATTATAAATACCTTCAAATCATTGTTTGATAAAATATAAAATTAATTATTGTATATTTGTTTGATATTAAATAAGATACCACAGTTTTAAAATACTTTTTAACATCTAATATTTATATCATCTAATTTCATATTTTTACAAATTGATACTGATTACCTTTTAAATTTGTTAAAATGTCGAAATTTACTCATTTACACTTACATACGCAATACTCCCTTTTAGATGGAGCTTCTGCAATTCCTAAATTAATTAAAAGAGTTAAAGAAACAGGTATGACATCTGTTGCAATTACCGACCACGGAAATATGTTTGGTGTAAAAGAACTTCATAAAATAGCAAAAAAAGAAGGTGTAAAACCAATACTTGGCTGTGAAGTTTATGTAGCAAAAGAATCTCGATTTAGGAAAGATAAAATAAAAGATAAAAAGTCAGATCACCTTGTTGTTCTTGCTAAGAATTTGACAGGTTATCACAATCTTATGAAAATTGTTTCAGCAGCTTGGACAGATGGTTTTTACCGCAAACCTCGTATTGATATGGATTTGTTAAGAGAACACTCCGAAGGACTTATTGTTTCTTCTGCTTGTCTTGCAGGTTCAGTACCAAGAGCAATTATGAAAGGTGATATCGCAGAAGCCGAAAAAATTGCATTAACATATAAAGAAATTTTTGGCGAAGATTATTATCTTGAAATGCAAAGGCATAAAACCGGAGATGCTGAGCGTGATGCAAAAACTTATGATTTTCAAGAAGAAGTTAATAAAGCAATCATTGAAATTTCAAAAAAATTAAATATAAAATACATTGCAACTAATGATGTTCACTTTATAAATAAAGATGATGCTCCGGCACATGATATTTTAATTGCATTAAGTACAGGAAAAGATATTGATGATCCTACAAGAATGAGATATACAGGTGAAGAATATCTTAAAACTCCGGAAGAAATGGCAGAACTTTTTGCTGATTTACCGGATGCAATTTCAACAACACAAGAAATTGAAGCAAAAATAGAAGATTATGAGCTAAACATAAAACCTGTAATGCCGGAATTTGAACTTCCGGAAGGATTTGAAAATGAAGCAGAATATTTAAGGCATGTAACTTATGAAGGGGCTAAAGCACGGTGGGGCGAAAATCTTACCAAAGAACAAATTGAACGTATTGATTTTGAGCTTGACACAATTATAGGAATGGGATTCCCCGGTTACTTTTTAATTGTTTGGGATTTTCTTAAAGCTGCAAGAGAAATGGATGTGTCTGTTGGTCCCGGTAGAGGATCTGCTGCAGGTTCTGTTGTTGCATATTGCTTAAAAATTACAGACATTGATCCTTTAAAATATGGATTACTGTTTGAGAGATTTTTAAATCCTGATAGAATTTCAATGCCCGATATTGATATTGATTTTGATGATGATGGTAGAGAACGAGTTTTAAAATGGGTTGTAGAAAAATATGGCGAAAAAAGAGTTGCCAACATCATAACATTTGGTTCTATGGCAACAAAATCTTCAATAAAAGATGTTGCTCGTGTGCTTAATCTTCCTTTGTCAGAAGCAAATAGAATTGCAAAATTAATACCCGAAAGACCGGGAACAACATTTGAAAAAGCATTTAAAGAAGTTAAAGAACTTCAAAATGAAGTTAACTCTTCTGATCCGCTGATTAAAAAAACAATGAAATTTGCACAAGCTCTTGAGGGCTCTGTTCGGCATACAGGAATACATGCTTGTGGAATTATTATCGGAAAAGACGATTTAGAAAATTATGTGCCAATCACAGTCTCTAAAGATGCAGATTTAATTGTAACACAATACGATGGAAAACACGTAGAAGATGTAGGTCTTCTAAAAATGGACTTTTTGGGTTTAAAAACCCTTTCAATAATTAAAGATGCTTTAAAAATTATAAAACTTTCAAAAGGAGTTGATGTTGATATTGATAATATCCCTTTAGATGATAAAGAAACTTTTGATCTTTATTCAAGAGGTGAGACTACCGGTATTTTTCAATTCGAATCTGATGGTATGAAAAAGCATCTTAAAGCACTAAAACCAAACAGGTTTGAAGATCTCATTGCAATGAATGCTTTATATCGTCCGGGGCCAATGGAATACATTCCTGATTTTATTGCAAGAAAACATGGCAAACAAAAAATTGTGTATGATTTGCCGGAAATGGAAGACCATCTAAAAGAAACCTATGGAATTACTGTTTATCAAGAACAGGTAATGCTTCTTTCTCAAAAACTTGCAAATTTTACTAAGGGACAAGCCGATTCTCTTAGGAAGGCAATGGGAAAGAAAATTAAATCTATGATGGATGAGTTAAAGGTTATCTTTTTTGAAGGTTGTAAAGCAAATGGTCATGATGAAAAAATTGTGCAAAAAATTTGGGAAGACTGGGAAAAGTTTGCTCAATATGCCTTTAACAAATCTCATTCAACTTGCTATGCATATATTGCTTACCAAACTGCATATTTAAAAGCACATTATCCTGCAGAATATATGAGTGCTGTTTTAGGCAGAAATTTAAATGATATTAAAAAAGTATCATTCTTTTTAAGTGAAGCAAGACAAATGGGAATTGATGTTCTTTTGGCAGATGTGAATGAAAGTTATTCAACATTTACGGTAAATAAAAAAGGACAAATAAGATATGGATTAGCAGGAATTAAAAATGTTGGTGGTGCAGCAGTTGAAGATATTATAAAAGAACGAGAAAAAAATGGCAAGTATAAAAGCTTTTTAGATTTTATTGAAAGAGTTAACCTGTCTTCTGTAAATAAAAGAACAATTGAAGCCTTGGTTCATGCCGGTGCGTTTGATGATGTTGATGATATTAAAAGAAGTCAATATTTTGCAAGTAACAATGGAACAGATTTAACTTTTATTGAAGAAAGTATTAAATTCGGAGCAAAATTTCAAAATGGGGGAGAGAGCCAAGCCGGACTTTTTGGTGCAGAAACAATTGAAATAAAAAAACCAAGTGTTCCCCAAGTTGAAGAATGGTCAAATTTACACAGATTAAAATTAGAAAAAGAAGTAATCGGAATATACCTTTCGGAACATCCATTAGATAACTTTCGTTTAGAAATAGAGACATATTGTAATGCAGATATTACAGACTTGGCAAATCTGCAAGATTTTAAAGGGAAAGAGCTTAAAGTTGCAGGAATTATAACAGATGTATTTCATGGAACTACAAAAACAGGAAAAGCTTTTGGCAGTCTTAATATTGAGGGTTATAATGGTTCGCATACTTTTTATCTTTTTGGCAAAGATTATATAACTTATAAAAACTATTTTACAAAAGATTTATCTGTACTTATAGTTGGAAGGGTTCAACCTCGTTATAAGCCAAAAGATGACAATGACGTTGAATTTAAAATAAATAGGATTGAACTTTTATCAGAAATTAAAGATACAATGATAAAAGAATTAACTATTTCAATTTATAATGATAACCTTTCTTATGAACTTATTGAGAATATTGAAAATTTTGTAGAAAAACACCAAGGAAAAACAATGTTATATTTTGAAATTAAAGAACGAGAAAAAAACTTTAAGTTAAAGTTCTTTTCTCGCTCAAAAAAAGTTGCTGTTGATACAAAATTAATTGAAGAATTACATAAAATTAATGACATTAGCTTTAATCTAAATTAAAGCTAATGCTTTTTTATTTATTCAAAAATTTATCAATAGCTTTAACCGCCCTAAATCCATCGGCAATTGCGCTAATTGCATCAGCTGTTTTGTTTACAGAATCACCCCCTGCAAATATTTTAGATAAGTTAGTTTGTCCGCCTTCATTTACAACAAAGCGTCCTCTTTCAATTTTTAATTGCTTCATAATTTCTTCAGGTAAGAAAGAATAATCTCCTTCTTGTCCTATTGCACCAATTACAGCAGTCATTTCAAGAATTTCTTCACTTCCTTCAATTTGTTTTGGTCTTGGTCTGCCACCATTTGGGTCAGGAATCATTTCAGCATGAGCAATTTTAAGACCTGTAACTTTACCATTTTTTCCAACAATTTCTAAAGGAATGCCTTGTTGCATTATGTGTACACCTTCATCTTCTGCACCTTCTATTTCTTCCCAATCTGCTGGCATATCTTCAATACGTCTTCTGTAAACTATTGTAACATCAGCTCCTTTTCGTCTTGCAACACGTGCTGCATCAATAGCAACATTACCTCCCCCAATTACAGCAACTTTATCTCCAATATTAATTTCTTTTCCTGAATTAATAGCATCTAAATAAGTAACAGCTTGAAGTGAACCTTCTAAATCTTCGCCTGTAATTCCAAGTGTCCAAGGTTTTTCGTAACCAACACCCATGAATACCGCATCGGATTTTTCATAAATTTCATTAAAAGAAATATCTTTTCCTACACGTGTATTGAAATTAATTTTAACACCAATACTTTGTATGTAACCAACTTGTTTTTCTAAACTTTCTTCCGGCAACCTGTATTTTGGAATACCATAATAAGTCATTCCTCCTGCTTTTGCTTTTGCTTCGTAAATTGTTACATTATAACCCCTTAATGCCAAATAATATGCAACAGTTAAACCTGAAGGTCCTGCACCAATTACACTAACATTAAGTCCGTTTGCTTCTCTAATTTCAGGGTTAACAATTTCTTTAATAATATCGGCATTTTTTGCAGTTTCTGTTGCATAACGTTTTAACCAACGAATTGCAACAGCTTCACCTCTTACTGAAATTGCACAAACATCTTCGCATCTTCTTGTACAAACTTTTCCGCACATTTCTGGAAGTGGGTTGTTGTCATAAATTATTCTTAATGCGTCTGCATCATTTCCACTTGCAATTGCATTAATGTATTCAGGAATATGCATATGGTCCGGGCAAGATTCTGTACATAAACTACAACTTATACATCTTGATGCTTCGCGTCTTGCTTCTTCTTCATTATAACCTAAAACAGCTTCTGCAAAAGACTTAATCCTTTCCATTCCATCAAGTTCTCTCATAGGAACTCGTGTATATTCTGTAAGAGATGTTTCTTTATCGCTAACAAATGAAATTTTATCTTTTTTGTCCTTATTGCTAAGACCGGGCGTCCATAAAAAATCACTTGCATCTGTTGATACAAAATTATATTCTTTCGTAAGATTTAATGACCCCGTAGGACAAACTTCCACACAAAGTGCACACCAGCAACATCTTCCATTATCAACCCTTGGTCTTAATCCGGAATCTCCTTTTTCTCCTTCAATTCCATCAAGTTGAATCATATCAATTGCATTGTTCATACAAATTGTTGAACAATTTCCGCAACCAATACAAGCATCTAAATCATTGAAATGTAAACCTCTATATCTGTCAGATGCTTCAATTGAAACTTCCGGAAATCCTACTGTGTGAGGTTTTTTCCCAAACTGTTTTAGTGCAGTAACAGGTGATAATATGCCTTTAAGATTAAAAAAACTCATTTTTCTTTTGCTTTAATTCTAACTTAACGTTCAATTTCGGGTGGACAGGTTCCCAAACTATTCATAATAAACGAAACATCTGAAATGTTTTCTCCAACTAATAAATTCTCTAAAAGTGTAACTCCATGAACATAAGCCGGTCCCTTAACATGAACGCGTCTTGGTTTATTTGTTCCATCACTTACAACATAATATGCAAATTCTCCACGAGCAGATTCTGTTTTTACATAAGCGTCTCCCGCAGGAATTTTCCATTTCATAGGATTGGGTATTTTATTGTAGAACTCACCTCCCGGCATTTTTTCAAGTGTTTGCCTAACAATATTTATTGATTGACGAATTTCAAACCTTCTAATTAAAGCTCTTGTCCAAACATCGCCACCTTCCATTGCAGGAACTTCAAAATCAAGTTTATCATAAACTTCATAAGGGTCGTCAATTCTAACATCACTTTTTATTCCACATCCTCGAAGAGGTGCACCAACAACTCCCCATTCAATTGCTTTGTTTTTATCAATTATGCCAACACCTTTTGCTCTTTTTTGGAATATTGAATTTTCAAAAAGAAGTTTATCATATTCATCAATTCTTTTTTCAAGATAATCCATTGTTTTTAATGCCTTATCTTTAAAACCTTTTGGTAAATCGCGTCTAACACCACCCGGCCAAATATACATATGATAAATTCTTCCTCCTGTAAGGTCTTCAAATAAATCTAAAATATAGTTTCTGTCTCCAACAGACCATTGCGGCATTGTATATAAACCGGCAGAACCTGCTTGTCCTCCATACCATAAAAGATATGATGCAATACGTGCAAGTTCAAGTGTCATTACACGAATATATTTTGCTCTTTCAGGAACTTCTCGTCCTTCAATTTCTTCAACTGCACGAGCATAATTTTCTTCATTTGGGTCTGGTTCAGGAACACAAATTCGGCAAACAATTGTAAAACTTTGTAACCAATTTCGTCTTTCCATTAATTTTTCAAAACCTCTATGAAGATAACCAACATGAGTTTCAGCTTTTACAACGGTATCACCTTCAACTTGAAGTTTTACCATCATATTTCCTGTAATTCCCGGATGTTGTGGTCCAATATATAATGTTGTAGATTTTTCTCGCATTTCTTTTTGTTTTAATCTCTTGAATATTTTTTTGCGAAGTCTGGAAGTTTTTCATCTGTTCTTCCTAAAATTTGTTCTCTTACATCTTTTGCATCTTCACGTCCTTCTCTTTCAAAATAAGTTTCGCTAACATATTCATTAGTAATAAAATCACGTCGCATGGGTGGTATTTCATCCCAATCTTCAAGAATAAATTCTTCTCGTCCAACTAATCCGTCAAACGGAAGACCATACATTTCTCTAATTTCTCTTTCGTAAGTATTTGCTTGTCGCCAAATAAAATCAATATTTGGCAAATCTTCGCCTTCTCTTGCAACTTTGGTTTTTATAAGCAAATTTATTTTTTCTTCGGGCGACCAAAGAATATAAATAACCTCAAATTTTCCTTCTTCAATCCAATCAACACACGACATATGCGAAAAATGGATGTAATTTAATCTTTCTTTTGCAAAAAGAAGTATAGGTATAATTTGCTCATTCTCAATAACAACTTCAACTCTTCGGCTTCTTTTTACTTTGCCCGATAAAAGTTTAAATTCTTCTTTAAGAACTTCAAGTAATTTATTTTCTTTATTTAATGTATCTGTCATTTTGTTGACTATTTTCAATTTTCAGACCTTGCGGGTTTCGTTAAATGTTGTTTTATTTTATTTCAAAATATTATAATTCTGCAAAATAAACCCGCAAGGTCTTATATTTATTTTAAAAACTACCAATTAAAATCAGGCATTGTCCAATTTTTAATAATCTTTTTTTGGTTTGCCCTATATTCTTCTAAATTATCTTGATATTTTTTCCAACCATCTGCTCTGCCAGCTTGTATTTCATCTTGCAATTTTACAAAACCTGAAATTACAGCCTCAGGACGTGGCATACATCCATTAATATAAACATCAACAGGAATATATTTATCTAACATATTAATTGTGTTATAACTATCCCAATACATTCCTCCGTTTATTGTACAAGAGCCAAAAGCAATAACATATTTTGGATCTTGCATTTGCTCGTAAGTTCTTATAACTCTTTTAAGAGTTTTTGTTGCCAAATATCCGGTAATTAAAAGGACATCTGCTTGACGAGGTGTTGCTGCTCCACGTATTCCAAACCTTTCTGCATCGTAACGAGAAGTCATTGTTGGTGGAATTTCAATAGCTCCGCATCCTGTTCCATAAGCTAATACAAACAAAGAATGTTTTCTTGCGAAGTTTTGAATATAATCAACTATTTTTTGTGAATTATTATCGTAAGCCATATTAATTTCTTTCCTTCAAATTATTAAAATGTTGCAAAAGCAAGTGCAATTACTCCGAAAAACAAAGGCCAGCCCCAAAAATATTTTACGGCTTGTTCTGTTCTAAAACGAGGACTAATAGCACCCCACAACACAGGATACATATATAAAATAAATGTTTTTATTACAAGTTCAATTAGGTTCGATGCTCCGCCTAAAAATAAATCAACAATTAAAGTTAATTTAACAAAGGCAAATATAGAACCGCTTGTCATCATTAGTGATAAATATTTTCCGCCAAATTCAGAAACAGGACCGGATGCAAGTTCGGCAGGTGCTCCAACAATATCAAAAGGTGAATACCTGAACATCCCCGGCATTGCAAGTAATGCTGCAATAAATGCAAATGGTGAAGAAAACATCATCCAAGTTCCGCTTTGACTTTGAATATCAAGAAGACCTGTAACCGAAGTTGTTTTGTATTGAACCATTAATGCAACCAAAGCCATAATCCAAGGAATTTCAAAACCAACCATTTGAATTAGACCACGAGTTACACCAATTGCAGAATTAGGATTTCCTGTTTGCCCTGCTCCAAGTGCCATTCCCAAAGAACCAAAAACCATCATATACAAAAGAAAAATTATATCTCCGCTAAAATTTAAGTTAGTAAAAAATAAGCCATCTTTAAGAACAGGAATAAACATTAGTGTTACAATAGACATTGTAATTAACCAAAGAGGTGCAAGTTGTTGCATAATTCCATGATGAACAGCTGTTTTTTTGCTTAAAAGTTTCATCACATCTAAAAAATTTTGATAAACAGGTGGTCCTACTCTGTTTTGAATTCTTGCAATGATTTTCCTTCTGAAACCTCCATAGAACATTCCTACAACAAATGCTAAAACTGTTGTTAAAAATGCTCCAAATATTTTGTATCCAATATCTTCCATATATTATTTATTTGTTTATGAAAAGAATAAAATCTTAACATAAATCCTTTCTAATATCCAAAAATAGATTTACTAAAAATTAATAAAATAACTAAAAAACCAACTACATAAATTGCATAAGTTTGTGCATTTCCTGTGTAAATTTTCCGTAAGAAATCAAAAAGTGCATCTAATCCGTTTGCAAAATCAGTATAATATTTATCAATTTTGTATTTCAATAAAGGACTTAAAACTCGTTCAAATGGTTTATAAAAATCCTTCATAAAAGTCATATTATCTTCCGGTTTAATAATTTCGCCTGATGAACTTATATCTTTTGTTGTTACATATCTTGTTTTTTTATAACCTTTTATAGTTATGAAAGCCAAAAAGAAAACAAACACAACACCAACTCCGGTTGAAATGTGTTGTAGATTTACATTATTTCCCCATTCGTTTGTAAGAACTGACATTTGCCAATTTACATTTTCAAAACCAAGATTTGTCATTGCATCACTTATGTAGCCAAAAATAATTCCGGGGAAAGTTCCTGTTATTAAAAGAACAGCTGTAAGCAAAAGCATAGGAACAATCATAAATGGTGATGCTTCTTTAACATTATCAAATTCAGGTTCTTCTTGACCTAAAAACAATCCGTAAAGGAATCTGAAACTATATAAAAATGCTGATGTACTTGATAAGAAAACTAAAATTATTAAGAATGTATTTTCAGAAGTTAAAAGAGCTTCGTACAACATCCATTTTCCAACAAAGCCACCCAAAGGAGGAACACCCGCAAGTGCAATTATTGCAACTAATGAAACAAAAAATGTAATAGGCATTTTGCGAATTAATCCTGTAACATAGTTCATATCAGTTGAGCCGGTTTGTTTTTCAACAGCACCAACTGCCATGAATAATACACCTTTATATACTGCGTGTAAAACGGCAAGATACAAACCTGCAAAAACACTTAATTCTGTTCCAATTCCAATTCCTGTGATAATGTAACCAAGTTGTGCTATTGAAGAATATGCAAGCATTCTTTTTGCGTTATGCTGAAATACTGCCGAGAAAGTTGCCAAAACTGCCGTAATTGCCCCTAACCAAGCAATAACTTTTCCAACAATTTGAATATCGGCACTATAAAAAACATTAAGCATTACAAAGCCAAGCCCATAAATTCCCATTTTTGATAATGCTCCTGAAAAAACAGAAGTAAATGCCATAGGACTTTTTGAATAAGCATCGGGTGCCCATACGTGTAAAGGCATTAATGCACTTTTTAAAGCAAAACCAATAAGTAATAAAATTCCTGTTAAAAGTTGAATATTAAAAGGAAAAGTTTTAAAGCCAACAAAGTAATCTGAAAGAAGTACGCTTCCTAAATGTTTGTTAATTATTACAATTCCCATAAACATTGCATAAGCACCAATTGCACTGAATATCATATATTTTATTCCAACCTTCTGAACATCTTTACCTAAAAAGATAACAAGAAGATAAGATGCCCAAGTCATAATTTCCCAAAAAATAAACAGACTTACAAAATCACGGCTCATTAAAATTCCCATCATTCCTAAAATGGTAAGAAAGAAACTAAAGTAAAAAGTTGCAAGCTTTTTTTGGCCTTTCATATAGCCTACGGAATAAATTAGTGCCAAAGGCGAAAGTATCATTACAATAAGAG
>JAADEE010000007.1 GCA_013153575.1 Chlorobiota bacterium | reverse complement strand
AATATCAAAGGTTAAAAGAGCAAAAAAGTCGAATTTAATTTCTGAAAATAAAAAAGATGATACAAAGTATAAAACGGAAACAAATAATGTAAGAAACAGGGCTACTGTAATTGAGATTTTATGCGGATTTGTGGTATTTATAAATTTATTTTTCACAAAAATTATTGTTCAAGTTTATAACCAATTCCTTTCATTGTTTTTATTTTTTCTATGCCGGTTTTTTCTCGTATTTTTCTTATATGAACATCAATTGTTCTTGAGCCAACAATAACACCATCGCCCCAAATGGCTTCAAAAATTTCATCTCTTGAAAAAACATGATTTGGTTGCGAAAATAATAATCTTAAAATTTCAAATTGTTTTTTAGGAAGTATAATTTCTGTATTGTTTTTTAATAAGGTATATTCAACTTTATTTAATTTGTATTCTTTATATGTTAAAATATTGTCATCATCTTTTTCAATAAAATTATTTCTTTTAAGCAAAGCTTTTATTCTTTTAAGTAAAACTTTTGGGTTTACCGGTTTTGTAACATAATCGTCGCCACCTGCATCAAAACCAATTATTTGTGAATGGTCGTCGTTTCTGGCAGAAAGAAAAACAACTATTGATTTTTTGCTGTTAGGAAGTTTGCGAATTTCAATACAAGTTTCATATCCATCTATTATAGGCATCATAACATCGAGTATGATTAAATGAGGATTTTCTTTTTTAATTATATCAAGGGCAATTTTTCCATTTTCGGCAGTAAATACATTATATCCTGCTTTTGAGATGTTGTATTCAAGAATTTCTCGAACATCTTTTTCGTCATCAACAATTAGTATTTTGTATTTTGATGTATCCATAATTGTAAATTTCTTTACAAAAATATAAGAAATTTTACAAAGATGTTTGTAATTTATTTAATTAACAATTACTTAACATTTTATGCAAATCATAAAAAATTAAACAGCTTTATTCTAAAAATTAGTTTGGGTAACTACGAAGATACAATTTTTGCCGAGCGGGTATGAATTATCTAATAAATATAAATTATGATTGAAAGATATTACAACTTTAACAAACATATTCACACCCTCACTAAAAAAGTAAAAGCGTGAAAAAATGAGGGCGTGAATTATATGATAAAAATTAGTTGTATTTGAAAAAAAACATAATTTTAATAAACATATCCACACCCTCATTAAACATCTTGGGTAAATTAGTATTATTCACCAAATTTTACAGCATTTATTCCGTAATCGTCTCTTAAAACTCTAAATTCTGTTCTTCTGTTAAGTTGATGACATATTTCTTTTTGTTCTTCAGTTTCTAAGTTGTTTATAAATTCTTCGGAAAGTACATCACCAGGTTTTAAAAACTTATATTTTGCAAGTATTTCTCGTCCGGTTTTTGTATTTGAAACAATTCTTCTAGGACTTTTTTCACCATTTCCAACAGCAGTTAACCTGTCGGCTTTAATTCCTTTTGAAATTAAGTAATCAACAACAGATTTTGCTCTTCTTTCAGATAATTCTTGATTTGATTCTTCGCTTCCTCTAAAATCTGTATTTGCTGCAAGTTCAATTGTAATATGAGAGTTAACAGTTAATATTTTTACAAGTTCGTCTAACGAGACCATAGATTCCGGTCTTAATGTTGCTTTTCCTAAATCGTATTCAATATTAGGTAATTCAAATGTGTTTCTAATTGATGCTAAACCTAAAATAACATCAAAAGTTTTGCTTTTATTTAAGCCTTTGGTTGAGCGGTCAATAATTGCGCTTAAATATTTAGGTTTTGATGCAATTACGGAGTAATCGGTATTTGGGTTTAAGTTAAACATAAATGTTCCGTCGGATGCAGATGTAATTTCAACTTCATGCCCACTTGGGCTAGTTAACTTAACTTTTGCATCTGCAATTTTTTCACCTGTATTTGCATCTTCAACAACGCCTTTCATTGTAAAAATTAAGTCAGGCATTTTAAATGAGAATAGGTTTATATTTTTTGCCCTTTTTGATGAAAGGTATCCTGTATTTTTATCTTCATAAAAGGTAATGCCAAAATCATCTTTTGAAGAGTTTATTGGAAATTTCATATTTTCAACTTCCCAAACTGTTCCGTTTTTCTTGGCTTTAAAAATATCTAAACCTCCCATTCCGGGTAATCCGTTTGATGAGAAATAAAGTTCTCCGTTTTTACGTAGGTATGGAAATTTTTCATCACCTTTTGTATTAATTTTAGACCCTGCATTTTTTGGTTTTCCCCAAGGAGCAGTTGCTTTTTCGCGTGTTACATACCAAATGTCATATCCTCCGTGCCCTTTAACTCCCGGAACACTGTCGCTAACAAAATACATTGTAAGTTCATCTTCTGAAATAGCAGGATGTCCGTATGAAACGGTACTGTCGCCAATTAAAACAACTTCTTCAGGAGCCGACCAACCACTTGCATTGTTTTTTGATTTGTAAATTTTGCATCCCATGTTTGCATTTTCAGTTTGTTTGCACATTGAGAAATACATAACAGAGCCATTATTTATTACAACTGCAGCACCTTCGCTTCCTTCGGTATTAACTTCTCCTTCAATAGGAGTTGGAACACTCCATTTGCCTTTTCGGTCTTTTGTTGCTACGAAAATATCAGAGTAACTTTGTCCTGTAATTTTACTTAAGTTTTTTCCGTTTGCACTTTCTCTTGTAGATGAAAAATAAATTTCAGATTTACTTTTTCCGTAGGAAGGACAAAAATCAGAAAATTTAGAATTTAAATCTTCTGCAATGTTAACGGTAAATCTTGTAGGATTTTCTTTCCATAAAGGAGCAAGTTCGCATGATTTTACTCCGTTTTTGCCTCTTGAATCATTTGGCACTAAGTTTTGATATTTTTTATATTGCTCTTTTGCGAGGTCATATTTTTCTAACATTCTTAGAGCATCGGCAAGGTATAACCATGCTTTTGGATATTGTATTTCATATCTTGTAGCTTTTTTATACCATTTTGCAGCTTTTCTTTCATTCATCATTATTCTGCTACATTCCCCAAGTTTAAAAGCAACTTCTGCTTTGTCGGGTTTTGCTGTTAGTTTTTCAAAAGCTTTTTCATAAATTTCATATGCAAGTTTATATTCTCCAATACTATATGCTTCGTCGGCTTTTTTTAAATCTCTTTTTTGTGAGAAACTGTTAACAGAAAATATTAAAGAAAATATTGCAATAATAAAAAGTGATTTGCTCATTTTAGTATGTATTTTATTTTTATGTAATAAGCAAAGTTAATAATTTTTTTAAATGTTTAAAAACTCAGTTGATAAAGCAATTAAAAAAGTTGATAAATTAAGCTTTATTGTTAATTATAAAAACGCTTCCACCAATACTATTTTCAATTGCTCCGGTAACCGATTTTAATGTGTTTTCTTTTTCGTTTATTCTTAGAAAACCCAGAAATGCAAAAATTATTGCTTCTTTAAAATCAATAATCTCATTTGATGGTATAATGAGTTTGTTTTTGGTTTCTTTTTGTATTTCAGAAATTAAAAATGTGTTGTGTGTTCCTCCTCCTGTAATTAAAATTTTTGAGTTTTCTTTTATTTTTAACACTTCTGTAATTTGTATTGCAATGTGCTTATAAAAAGTTCTTATTTTATCTTCTTGTGAGATATTATATTTTTTTATGATTGGAAGATGATATTTTTCCGAATATTCACGACCTAATGATTTTGGAGCTTTCTTAAAATAAAAAGGAATGTTGTTAAGTTCTTTTAAAAGTTCAAAATTTATATTTCCTGTTTTGCCAATGTTTCCGTTTTTATCATATTCCTTGCCTAAAGGTTTAACAAGTTCATTTAAAACTATGTTTACAGGGCAAATATCAAAAGCAATTCTTTCATTATTTTCATTATTGAAAGAAATATTTGCAAAACCACCTAAATTTAGGCAAAAATCATATTCCGAAAACAAAAGTTTGTCGCCAATTGGCACAAGAGGCGCACCTTGCCCTTTTAAGGCTGTATCTAAATTTCGAAAATCTGAAATTGTTGAAATTTTTGCTTCGGAAGCAATAAAAGCTCCGTCGCCAATTTGAAATGTTATATTTTCTTTCGGATTATGAAAAACAGTATGCCCGTGTGATGCAATAAAATTTGGTTTTAAATCTTCTTTTAAAAAGTTATTTATATTTTTTCCGATAAATTTTCCGTACCATTTATGCAATTTTATAAAATCATACGAAGATAAATTTTGTGCATTTTTAAGTTGTTTTTTTATTTCTGAACTATAAGGAATAAAACCTGTTTTTATAATTTTATAAGAATATTTTGCTTTGTCTTTTTTAAATTTGCAAAAGGCAAAATCTAAACCATCAAGCGATGTTCCGGACATTACACCAAGTATTGTTTGCTCTTTTATCATTAAAATTTACTTTTGTTTAAATATATGAACACAAATTTACACATTATTAATTAGTAAGCTAAGTTCGATATAAAAAATATTTTGTACTTTTGCAAAAAAGAAAATAATTATGACAGATAATAATGAAAATACAGGTTTTGCATTAGGCAAACAAAATTTTTACCTTCTTGCAATAGGCTTTGTAATTATTATAATTGGGTTTTTATTAATGTCAGGAGGTGCAACAAATGACCCAAATGTATTTAATGGAGATGAAATTTTTAGTTCTAGAAGAATTACAATTGCTCCTATTGTTATACTTTTTGGATTTATTTTTGAAATTTATGCAATAATGAAGAAACCTAAAGAAACCGAAAAGTAATTATACCAAAAAGCTCTTCAAAATAATAAAAAACATATTTAAAACTATTTAATGGATTGGTTAGAAGCCCTTATTTTAGGTCTGATGCAAGGCTTAACAGAATTTTTGCCTGTTAGTAGCAGTGGACATTTAGAGATAATTAAAGTTTTATTCGGCGACAATTCTTTGCCTAAAGAAAGTTTAACTTATACGGTTATATTGCATCTTGCAACAGCATTAAGTACAATTGTTATTTTTAGAAAAGAAATTTTTGAAATAATAAAAGGATTGTTTCAGTTTAAAAATAATGAGGAATTTAGGTTTTCTTTAAAAATTGTTATTTCAATGATTCCTGCAGCAATAATCGGAGTTTTGTTTGAAGATGAACTTGAAGCAATGTTTTCCGGAAATATATTGTTTGTTGGTTTTATGTTACTTTTAACTGCAATTCTTTTACTTTTAGCAGATAAAGCAAAAAATACCGATAAAGATGTTTCTTATAAAAGTGCATTAATAATCGGTATTTCACAAGCAATAGCAATGTTGCCCGGTATATCTCGTTCCGGAGCAACAATTTCAACTTCTGTTTTGTTAGGAATTGACAGAACAAAAGCTGCAAGGTTTTCATTTTTAATGGTTGTACCTCTAATTTTAGGAAAAGTTGCAAAAGATATGCTTGAAGGTGGCATTCAAATTGATAGTAGTCAAGTTGGTTCTTACAGTATTGGTTTTTTTGCTGCATTTATTTCAGGGCTTTTGGCTTGCACATGGATGATATCATTAGTTAGAAGAAGCAAACTTTCTTATTTTGCAATATATTGTGCTATTGTTGGAATATTTGCTATTTCTTACTCAGTGTTTTTTGTATAAATTTTAACAATATATTTTATGGCAACAGAATTGTCTGATTTTCAAAATGGAAAGTTTATTTTAATTGATAAAGATAAAGATTGGACGTCTTTTGATGTTGTAAATAAAATAAGAAGTACATTAAAATATCACTTTAATGTTAAGAAAATAAAAGTTGGTCATGCAGGAACACTTGATCCTCTTGCTACAGGTTTATTAATAATTGGAACAGGCAAAAAAACAAAAGAATTACAAACACACCAAGATGCACCAAAAGAATATGTTACAACTGTAAAACTTGGAGCAACAACGCCATCCTTTGATTTAGAAACAGAAGAAGATAAAACTTTTTCAACAGAAAATATTACAGAAGATGAAATAAAAAAAGTTGTAAATAGTTTTATTGGAAAACAAAAACAAGTTCCTTCATCATATTCTGCAAAGTGGATTAATGGCAAAAGAGCATATGAAAGTGCAAGAAAAGGTGAGGAG
Organism: Chlorobiota bacterium; assembly: GCA_013153575.1. Lineage (GTDB taxonomy): Bacteria > Bacteroidota > Bacteroidia > Bacteroidales > JAADGE01 > JAADGE01. The sequence continues at coordinate 5,598 of JAADEE010000007.1, read as the reverse complement.
GTTAAGTTAGAACCGGTTGATATTGAAATTTATGAAATGGAAATTTTAAATATTTCAATGCCATCTGTTGAATTAAGAATAAAATGTAGCAAAGGAACTTATATAAGAGCAATTGCAAGAGATTTGGGCAATGCCTTAAATAATGGAGCTTATTTAACAAAGTTAAGAAGAACAAAAATTGGAGATTTTTCTGTTAAAGATGCAATAACAATTGATAAATTTCAAAAATTATTGTAGATTCGCAAGTTATTTCCTTAAAAGATATAGAATATGAAGTTATCACAATTTATTTATGATTTACCAAAAGAGTTAATTGCAAAATATCCTGCAGAAAATAGAGATGAATCTCGACTTATGGTTGTTCATAGAGATAGTGGAAAAATAGAACATAAAATTTTTAAAGATGTAATAGATTATTTTGAAGAAGATGATTTATTTGTTTTTAATAATACAAGAGTATTTCCCGCAATGTTAAGGGGAATTAAAGAAAAAACAGGAGCGAAAATTGAAGTTTTTTTACTTAGAGAACTAAATAGAAAACAACGACTTTGGGATGTTCTTGTTAGTCCTGCAAGAAAAATTAGAATAGGAAACAAATTGTATTTTGGTGATTCTGAAACACTTGTGGCAGAAGTTATTGATAATACAACATCAAGAGGAAGAACATTAAGATTCCTTTTTGATGGCGACCACGACGAGTTTAAACAAGCATTAACAGAGCTGGGAGAAACTCCTCTGCCAAGTTTTGTAGGAAGAAAGGCAGAACCTTCAGATGAAGAGCGTTATCAAACTATTTTTGCAGAACACGAAGGGGCTGTTGCTGCACCAACTGCAGGTTTACATTTTAGTAAAATACTTTTAAAACGTTTTGAAATTAAAGGTATAAATACTGCTCCAATTACATTACATGTTGGTTTAGGTAATTTTAGAAATATAAATGTTGAAGACCTAACAAAACATAAAATGGATAATGAGCAAATTCATGTATCTGAAGAAACTGCAAAACTAGTAAACGAAACAAAATCAAAAAAGAAAAAAGTTTGTGCAGTAGGAACAACTGTTGTTAGAACGTTAGAAAGTACAGCAACTGTAACAGGAATTTTAAAACCTTATAAAGGTTGGACAAATAAGTTTATTTTTCCACCACATGATTTTATAATTCCCGATGCAATGATAACAAACTTCCATCTTCCGAAGTCAATTCCTTTAATGTCTGCATCTGCTTTTGGAGGTTATAAACAAACAATGAAAGCATACCAAGTTGCAATAAAAGAAGGGTATAAGTTTGGAACTTATGGTGATGCTATGTTAATATTATAGATAATATAAAATATTTGAAATGCATAAAAGCCTCAATTTTGTTGAGGCTTTTTTTGTAATTAATATTGTCTTTTTGAAGTTAAAAACCTATGTTGCTCTTTATCTTTAATTATATAATCTTTAATTTGTTGTTTAAAATCATCACATTCGTTATTTAGTATTTCAATTTCAATTGGGCAGTAATAGAAATTGTTTTTAACTGTTTCATTTTCGCAAATAATATTTTTTATTTTAACAGCATCTTTTTCAGTAGTTATAATTATTTTATTTTGGTCTTCTAAACTATTATATTTTTTAATTATATCAGAAATGTTTTTTTCTGTGTATTTATGATGATCTTCAAATTTAATATGTATAAGTTTATTAGATTGTTTCTCACAAAAAGATAATACAGGAGCAATATTTCCAATTCCGGAAACTAAAATAATTGATAATTTGTTATTATTAATTTCATTAATGGAAATTGGTTTATTTGCATTATTATAAACAGGAAGTAGGTTTTTATAATTAATACTTGAAAAATAAAGGGTTTGATATGGTTTTAAGCTAACATTTGCAGCTAAAATTCTCATTTCAATAGGTTTTATGTTTCTTGGAGCTTTTGTAACCAAAATAGTATTTGCTCTATGTGCTTCTTTTATGCTGTCGCGAAGTCTTCCATATGGTAAATAATGGTCTTCTAAGAATGGTTGGGTATAGTCTAATAATAGAATTGAAAATCCGGGGGTTACTTTTCTGTGCTGAAAAGCATCATCAAGAATAATTAAATCAATTTCCGGTTTAATTTCTTGAAGTTTTTTAATACCTCTGCTTCTATTTTCATCAACAGCAACAATAATTTCCGGAAATTTTTGCTTTATTTGAAAAGGTTCATCTCCAATATCATCAACAGTTGATTTTTCATTTGCAAGAATAAATCCTTTTGTTTTTCTTTTATAACCTCTGCTTAAAATTGCAACTTTATATTCCGAAGTAAGATTTTTTATAAGAAATTCTGTAGTAGGAGTTTTCCCCGTACCTCCAACGGTTAAATTACCGATGGAGATAATGGGAATATCAAAAGTATTTGATTTTAATATCTTTAAATCATACATTGCATTCCTAATGTTAATCACAGCACCGTAAATTAACGATATAGGATATAAGAATATGATTTTTAATATTTTCACAATTATTTAATATCTACAAAATAAGGCATCCGCATTTGAATTCCTTTTATGTTTTTAACTTCTTTTAATCTTTTATAGTAAATGTATGAATCTCCGAGTTCTTCTTCAATAAGTGAAGATTTTGTTCCGGAAACCATTTCTTCTATTATCATTGTCATTTTGTCTTTTTCAGGATATGTTTTAATACCATAATCTTTTAAGCCTGCTTTTTTTGCAGCAAAACCAATGGTAGTTTCAAGTCCTCCTAAAACATCAACTAATCCAATTTGTTTAGCATCCTCACCACTCCAAACTCTTCCTTGCCCGATACTATCAACTTCTGCAACTTTCATGCCTCTTCCTTTTGCAACATGCGAAATAAAGGTTGAGTAAACGCTTTCTACTTCTTTTTGAATAAGATTTCTTTCAAAATCTGTCATTTTTCTTGCAGGACTTCCTATATCTGAATATGAGTTTGTATTTACAGCATTTATATTAATTCCAACTTTATTCATAAGTTCTTTAGCATTAAATAATAAGCCGAAAACTCCTATTGAACCGGTAATTGTATTTGGTTCTGCAACAATTGTATCTGCCATACATGCAATATAATATCCGCCAGATGCTGCAACATTTCCCATTGAAACATAAAATGGCTTTGTTTGTTTTGCAAGAACAGTTTCACGCCAAATTACTTCCGAAGCAAGAGAGCTACCTCCCGGAGAATTAATTCTAAGAACAATTGCTTTTACACTTTCATCTTCTCTTGCATCTCTAATTGCTTTAGATAGAGTTTCTGATCCTATTTTATCTTCTTCACCTTCTCCACTTACAATTTCTCCTTCTGCAAAAATAATTGCAATATTATTTTCTTTTTCATTTAAAATCTCGTTTATATCTTTTGTTGAGGCTGCATAATCTTGTAAAGAAACTAATTCTAAATCATCATTTTCAGAAAGTTTTTTTAGCTTATCAAGAATTTGATCTTTATAGAGTAAATCATCAACAATATTTAATCTTTTTGCAGATTTATCATTTCTAATAATTATACTGTCTGCATAATTATTAAGTGTATTAATCGGTATACCTCTTTCTTCATTTATACCTTTTAATATAGTATTCCAAATTGAACCGATATATTTAAGGGTTTGTTCTTTATTTGCATCACTAATTTCATTTAACATGAATGGTTCAACAGCACTTTTAAATTTTCCATGACGAATAATCTCCGGTTCAACACCTATTTTTTCAAGCATTGATTTATAAAACATAATTTGGGCACTTAATCCTGTAAATTGAACAAGACCTTCAGGAGTTAAATAAACACTATCTGCAACAGATGCTAAATAATATGATTTATGACTGTAATATTCTCCATGTGCAATAATAAATTTCTTACTCTCTTTAAAATCTTTTAAAGCATTTCTAATTTCTTCTAGTGAAGCCATCCCAACTTGTAAAGTTGATAAATCAAGATAGATACCTTTAATTTTATCATCAGTTTTTGCTTTTTTTATAGTTTTAATTATACCTCTTAAACTTAATGTTTTGTCAATTTTAAAAGTTGATAAGTTTGGCTTTGCCGAAGACCTGTCAGCAATAGGTTTGCTAAAATCTAGTTGTAAGATTGAATTTTCTTTAATAACATTTTTTTCATTTGAAGAAGAAATAATGCCAATTATTATTATAAAGTTAAGAATAACTATTATTACAAGAACTAAAAAAGTTCCTAGCATGCTTGCTAAAACATGATTAAAAAATCCTTTCATATTTTTTTTATTATTGTTTAGAAAATATATTATTTTTATTTAGCAAATATACAAAGCTTTATTTGTTATTGAAAATTAAAAGGTTGTATTATTAATGTAGTGTGTATGATATACAGTGTAGTTCATAAAAAAAGACTCTGTAAAAATACAGAGTCTTTTTCGGCTCCCCCTCTAGGACTTGAACCTAGGACCTGCGGATTAACAGTCCGACGCTCTAACCAACTGAGCTAAGGAGGAATGTTTTTTTCAATTGCGATTGCAAAAGTAATACTTTTTTCAAAAAAACAAATATATTTGTAAAAAATTTCAAAAAAACTTAAAAAAAATAAAATGAGTTTAACAGTTGTAGGAACAGTTGCCTTTGATGCAATTGAAACTCCTTACGGAAAAACCGATAAAATTATTGGTGGGGCAGGCACACATGTTGCACTTTCTGCTTCTTATTTTAATAAAGATATAAATCTAATTTCAATTGTTGGAGATGATTTTCCGCAAGACTATTTAGACTTATTGAAAAAACATAGTATAGATATTGATGGTATTCAAATAAAAAAAGGAGAAAAAACTTTTTTTTGGAAAGGAAGATATCATAAAGATATGAATGTGAGAGATACTTTAGCAACAGAGCTTAATTCTTTAGAGAATTTTGATCCTGTTGTTCCTGATAAATACCAAAATACAGATTATTTAATGCTTGGAAATTTAACACCTTTAGTTCAAAGACAAGTTATTGAAAGAATGGAAAAACGTCCTAAACTAATTGTTATGGATACAATGAATTTTTGGATGGACATTATGCTTGATGAACTTAAGAAAACAATAAGCATGGTTGATGTTATTTCAATAAATGAGGAAGAAGCACAACAACTTTCAGGAAAAAATACTTTGGTAAAAGCTGCTAAAGTTATTCATGCAATGGGACCAAAGTATATAATTATTAAAAAAGGTGCTCATGGAGCTTTATTATTTGGTGAAGGAAAAGTTTTTAGTGCTCCGGCTCTTCCTTTGGAGTATGCTTTTGATCCAACAGGTGCCGGTGATACTTTTGCCGGAGGATTTATTGGCTACTTGGCAAAAACTAATGATATTTCTTTTGATAATATGAAAAATGCTGTTATTGCAGGTTCAGTTATGGCATCTTTTAATGTTGAAAAATTTGGTACCGAAAGAATTGTTGAGTTAACAGAAGAAGAGATTAATGAAAGAATTTTAAACTTTGTTGATTTAACTGTATTTTCTTTAAGAAAAATTTAATTATGTGAGTTTGATTTTGTTTCGTATTTTAGAATTTAGCATAAGTGAAATTTTACTTATGCTAAATTTTATGTCGAACTCACGTTATTAAATTTTTGAATAAATAC
>JAADEE010000110.1 GCA_013153575.1 Chlorobiota bacterium | reverse complement strand
AGAACAATAAAGTTTCTTAAAAATAAAATTTAAAAAATCTCTTGTAAAACTTTTAATGTTTGCAAGTTTCCCGGTTTTCCTAAATGTATTGTATAAAACTTTGTTAAAGTATCTAACAAAACTCGTCTTTCAGAATTGTTTATTTTAAGTTCTTGAAAATTATCTAAATTATAACTAAAAAGTTTATAAAAAACTTCGCTTTGTTTAACATTTAAGTAATTTTTATGAATAGGAATGCCTGTAATAAATTTTCCTGCGGTTAAATCAAATATGTTTTTTCCTTCTGAAAAGTTATTATTTGGCGAAATTCCTAAAAGTTCTGTTATCATAAATAAAACGATGATATGAAAATTTACAAAATTTTCGTTTTCTGTATCAAAAGTTTTAACTGCTTTAAATAAAAATGAGAATAAATCTTTATTGTCACCATCTCTTTCGTTTAAAACTTTCATTAAAAATTCTGACAAAAATAAAGCTATTGAGTTTTTATAAATGTCAAAAGGAATTGTTTTAAAAGGGTATGAATTTGAAATATCTTTTATTTTTTGAAGCTCTTTTTTTTCGTTGTGATAAACTTGCAAATCAACTAAAAAAAGTGGTTGTAAAATTGAAAGAATTTGTTTTGCTTTTTTAGAACTTGCTCCATAAATTAAGTATGATTGCATTCCAAATTCTTCGGTGTAAATTTTTACGATAGTTTTAGCATCAGAATATTTAAACCTATGTAAAACAATTCCTTTTGTTGAAAATACCATAATTTATTCTATTCTGGTTGCCAAAAAACTTCTTGAAAATTTACAACTTTATTATCTTCAACTTTAATTCCTTCACTTTCTAAAAGCTCAATCATTGTGTTTTGGTTTGCAAAATGATTTTTTCCTGTTAGCAAACCTTTACGATTTACAACTCTGTGTGCCGGAACATATTCTTTGTGAAGCGATGATTTATTTAGTGCCCAACCAACCATTCTTGCAGATTTTGCCGAGCCTAAAAACTTCGCAATTGCACCATAACTTGTTACTTTACCAACAGGAATTTTACGAGTTACTTCAAAAACTTTATCATAGAAATTATCTTGCATATTTTATCTTTTCTGTTTAAACAAAAAGTCTTTTTCTTTTTTTGTTAAACTATCATAGCCTGTTGCTTTAATTTTGTCTAAAATGCGGTCAACTTCTTCCTGTATTTTATGTTTTTCTTGAGTATATTCCCAGTCCGATTTAGGTTTTGTAAATCTTTCACCTCTTGTTGCTCTCATTCTTGCCCTGTTTTTGTCTGTTTTGGTTGTTGTAAACCACGAGAAAAAACTATTTAAAAAATTATTAAATGAACGAGTTATATCTTTACCATTTCTCATAGAATATCCAAACCATAATCCAAAAAAAGAACCTCCCATATGTGCAATATGAGCAATGCCGTCTGTTGCTGCACCGCCTGTCCTTAAGTTACCGGCAAGTCCCATTAAGTCAATAATAAAAGCAACAATTGCTATGTATTTAATTTTAACGGGTCCTATAAATAAGAGGTTAATTATATAGTCAGGTCTGAAAGCTACAACAGCAAAAACTACCGACATTACAGCTGCAGATGAACCTATAATTCCTACATGAGAGTTTGGCAGAATAGAGCCAACTAATAAATGAAGTAAAGCTCCGGAAAAACCTCCCAGCAAATAAACTGCAGATAATTGTTTTTCATAAAAATAAGTTAAAAACATTTTACCAAACCAGTAAAGCCATAACATATTAAAAAGCAAATGTGTAAACCCTTCGTGTGTAAACATATAAGTTACAAGTGTCCAAGGACGATATATTAATCTATGAAAATCGCCCGGAACTGCAAGGAAATCATTTTTCGCATTATATGGTAAAAATAAAAAAACAAAAAAGAAGATTACAAATGCTGCAACATTAATGTAAATTAATTTTGTAAGCATTGAACCTCTTTTAAAAGTTTCAATTATTTCATTTTTAGTATTATTCATTTTTTTAAATTAAAATTCTTGATAATAATTATTTTTATTTGTTTTATCCCAAATTTTAATAAGGATAAAACCAAATAACATACCTCCAAGATGTGCAAAATGTGCTATATTGTCACCTGCTGCATTTTGAACTCCCATGTAAAGCTCAAGTGCACCATAACCCATAACAAAATATTTTGCTTTAATAGGTATAGGAATAAACATTAATTGTAACTCAATGTTAGGAAATAACATTCCAAAAGCAAGTAAAAGACCAAATACAGCTCCTGATGCACCGACTGTTGGTATGTGCATGAATAAGTTTAATGCTCCAACATCTGGGTCTGTCCAGTTTTGGTTGTGTGAAATAAGTTTTGCTCCTTCGTTTAAAACCATTTGTACACTTTCATTTGACATACCGGCAACAATAGATTGATATTGCAAATAGTTAACAAAAGTATGAAGAACCACTGCACCAAATCCTGTAACAAAATAGTAAATTAAAAACTTTTTTGCACCCCAAACACGCTCAATAACCTGTCCAAACATCCAAAGAGCATACATGTTAAAAACAAGATGCATTAAACTTCCGTGCATGAACATATGAGTTATAATTTGGTATGGTCTAAATAAATCAGATTTATAAAAATAAAGACCTAAAACCCTACCTAAATCAATATTCATTGTTGCTTCAACGATAATCGAAATTACAAAAACAGCAATGTTTATTATTAGAAGTCCTTTTACTGCCTGTGGCAAATTATCCATAAATGAATTTCTTCTTCCTATCATATTTCTTTTTTAGTATCATTCAAATTTACGAAAACTTTTCACAAATTACTTGCCGAACGCAAATAAGTGAAAAATATTTAATATTTTTACAAAAAAATGAATATTAAGGTATTGAAATTGTCTTTTTGTCAGTATTTTACATTTAACTTTTTATAAAAGAATATTTATGGCAAATGTAAAAAATAATAATTCGGTTTGGCGTGTTAGAGGTGCTCACTTTCTTTCGATTGTTAGTATAACTATGGTACTTTTAATGTTAGGAATTGTAGGATTAATGCTTTTTAATGCTAAAAAATTATCAGATTATGCCAAAAAGAATATTGGTTTTACTGTTTTTATTGAAAACAAAACAAAGCCAGCTGAAATTAGCAGATTAGAAAATGCATTGCAGATTGCAAATTATTCTGTTTCTGCCGAATTTGTTTCGCGTGAAGAAGCTGCCCAAATTATGAAAGAAGAATTAGGCAAAGATTTTACCAAAGTTTTAGGATACAACTCATTACCAAACTCAATAGAAGTTAAATTAAAACCAGAATACACTTCGGAAGATAGTATTGCAAAAATCAAGACTAACTTAAAACGTTTTAGTTTTATAAAAGATGTTTACTACCAACCTTCATTAATTTCTTTCATAAATAAAAATGTGAAAAAGATGGGTATTGTAGGAATTGTTCTTTCAGTTTTTCTTCTAATGATTGCTGTAAGTCTTATAAATAATACTGTTCGTCTTTCAATATTTTCAAAAAGAATGCACATTAGAACTGCACAATTAGTTGGTGCCACAAAAAGTTATATTCGGCGACCTTTTATTATAAAAAATATATTTTCGGGAATTTTAAGTGCTGCATTATCTTCATTAATTCTTGTAGGTATTGTTTTAGTTTTACAAGAAAACTTTGAAGATGTAATAAGCTTGCAAGGAATAACTCAAATAGTTATATTTATTTTTGTATTTGGAATACTAATAACAGGAATTTCAGGAAGATTTGCTGTTAGTAAATACTTGAACCTTAAAACAGATGATTTACATTTTGAATATTAACAAAAAAATAACACATCTCTATTTCATAGTTTACAGATTAAATTATAGTTTTGGACGCTAAATTTTTTATAAAATAAAATATGGGACTTAAATTCGGAATTGTTGAGATTTTAACACTGCTTGGTTCTCTTGGTGTTTTTCTTTACGGAATGAAACTTATGAGTGAAGCATTGCAAAAAGTTGCAGGGGAAAAATTAAGAAGTATTCTTGCAGCAATGACTTCAAACAGAGTTTTAGGAGTTTTTACAGGTTTTTTAATTACTGCTGTAATTCAATCATCAAGTGCAACAACTGTTATGATTGTAAGTTTTGTTAATGCAGGTTTATTATCATTAACACAATCAGTTGGTGTAATAATGGGTGCAAATATCGGAACAACAGTTACCGCATGGATTATTTCGATATTAGGCTTTAAAGTTAAAATGTCGCATATAGCAATTCCTCTTATTGGTGTTGCATTTCCTTTAATTTTTTCAAAAAACACAAAAAGAAAAAATATTGGAGAATTAGTAATAGGTTTTGCATTATTATTTATCGGTTTAGGTTACTTAAAAGATGCTGTACCTGATATTAAACACAATCCTGAAATTTTACATTTTTTGAGTTCATATACACACTGGGGATATGGTTCATTATTAATTTTCTTACTTGTTGGAACAATTTTAACTGTTGTAATTCAATCATCAAGTGCAACAATGGCATTAACACTTGTTCTTGCTGCAAATGGTGTAATAAATTTCGAAATGGCAGCTGCAATGGTGCTTGGAGAAAATATTGGAACAACCATTACAGCAAATCTTGCTGCACTTGTTGCAAATACATCTGCAAAACGAGCAGCATTTGCCCACTTTATATTTAATGTATTTGGTGTTATTTGGATACTTATTTTGTTTTATCCTGTAACAAAATTTATTTCATGGATAGTTTTACCGGAAGGAGTAACTTCTTTTGATGAGCATACAACATCAATTCCTATTGCATTATCAATTTTTCATACTGTATTTAATGTTGCCAATGTTTTAATAATGATTTGGTTTGTTAACCTAATTGTTAAAGTAGTAACCAAATTTATTAAAGATAAAGAAGACGATGAAGAGTTCCGTTTAAAATACATTAACACAGGAATGCTTTCAACATCAGAGCTTTCAATTTTACAAGCAAAATCTGAAATTGTTGTTTATGCAGAAAGGGTTACAAAAATGTTTGGTCTTGTAAAGCAATTATTTGAAACTGATAAAGATAAAAAGTTTGCAAAGTTATTTGCAAAAATTGAAAAATATGAGGATATAAGTGATAGAATGGAAGTTGAAATTGCTGAATATCTTGCAAAAGTTTCAGAATCAGAGCTTAGTATTTCAGGTTCACGAAGAATAAAAGGAATGTTTGAAGTTATTGATGATATTGAAAGTATTGCAGATACATGTTTTAACTTGGCAAAAACAATTCAAAGAAAAAAAGAGAGTAAAGTAAAATTTGACAAAAATATTTATGAAAATATTAGAAAAATGTTTGCTTTAATTGATGAGGCTTTAGAACAAATGAATAAAGTTTTAACTTCTGATTTTTCTGATTCAAATATTGAAAAATCTCTTGAAATAGAGAAAAAAATAAACGATTATAGAAATGCTTTAAAAGAAGAACATTTAGTAAATATCAAAAATAAAAAATATAAATATAAAGTTGGTGTTCTTTATAATGAACTTTTCTCAACTGCTGAAAAATTAGGAGATTATATTATTAATGTGTCTGAGTCTGTTAGAGATGTAAGAATGCACGGATAAGTTGTAACTTAATAAGCATATAAAAGCCGATTTTAATAAAGAATCGGCTTTTTATATGTTTTACGAAAAGTTATTTGTAAAATATATCTTTAAATTTTTATATGTTTGTTTAGAGTAGCTTTTTATTTTTTCAGCATTACACCATTCAACTTTTGTAATATCTTCTTCTATTTGAGGAATAAGTGGTTCGTTGCCACTATATTGCATTTTAAACCAAAATGTTTTCTTTAAAACTTTTTTATTGTTATAATCATAAATGTGGTATGAGGGTTTTAATTCTTTTTCAATTTTTAAATTTGAAATTCCACATTCTTCTTCAACTTCTCTTATTGCTGCAATTTCAGGTGTTTCTTCTTTTTCAATTTTACCTTTGGGTAAATCCGGTATGCCAAATCTGTGAATTACCAAAAGTTCATTTTTGTCGTTTTTAACAACTCCTCCGGCGGCTTCAATATATTTAAAATATGTTTTAAAGTCGTTTAATAATTTATTAAGGTCGTAATGTTCAAAGCTTATTTCTTGCATGTTTTCGTTCTTAAAAAAAACATTTAAGATGTTATTCATTCTATCTGTGCATTTATGCAAGAAAGGTTCATCAATTTCAAGATTATCAACCTTTATTTCTAATTCTTCGGTTTTTTCCCAAAGTATTATTTTTCTGCTGTTATAGTAAATTGTAATGAAATTCATTTTTTATTAAAAGGTTTAATCTTAATACCCGTTTTTTCTAATTTGTTCCCTTTTCCATTCTTGGAAAATTTTAAAATATGCTCCTTCAAAGTTTTCGGCAGGCGATGGTGTAGGAAGTAATAGTAATGTTCCTTCGGGGTTTATCAAAAAATAAGTTGGGTATGCAACAATGTTATAATCTTTTAGTAATTTGTCGTTATCTTCACATTTTAAGAAAGTCCAATCGTAATCATTTTTTTCTTTTATTTCTTTAAGGTAATTATCATTAGCATCAACGTAAATTGTAACAATGTCTAAAAGTTCAATTTTCTTTTTATTTAGCCTATTTAACAAGTCAATATCTTTTTGGCAAGCATAATTGCCTTTCTTGTAAAATGATAGGTAAACAAATTTACCTTTAAAGCTACTTAAAGAAGTTTCAAAGCCATTTTCGTCGGGTAAAAGGAAGTCTGAAACGGGATTTCCAACAATTAACCTTCCTGCTTTATTTAAAAAATTATTTACAATTAATTTTGTATAAGGACTTATATTTGAGTTGTTAGCAGAATGCAATAGTTTTAGTATTGATTTTTGATATGTATTATTCTTATAAAAAAGTTTATATAAATTTAATAAGAAAAAATATTCTCTAAACTCTTTATTGCTATATGTTTCATCTTTCGAGAGGAAATTCATGTATGCATTCCAACCATAATCGGAAGATAAGTATTTGTACAAAGTATTTCCTTGTGTTTCAAAAATAAAGTTTCCGAAAACATCTTCAAGCATTTCGCTATAAGCAGGATTGTTAATAAATGAAAAGTTTTGTGAAAAGTTTTTCCTAATTATTGCTTTTTTGTTTTTATAAAACGATAAATATCTGTAATATAAATATTTGTATTTTTTATAATTCTTAAAGTATTGATTTGAATAATTTGATGTACTGTCTTCAATTTTAGCAATTTCGGTTTCAATTTTTCCTGAATTAATTTGTCTGTTAGGTTTTATTGTGTTTTCTAATGATGCATTAAATAATTTATTGAAATGTTTAATTGCTGCTGTTATATTGTTTTCGTTATTTAAAACTCTTACATAAAATACATAAGGTTTAAAATATGGGTTCATCCTGTCTCTTTCATTTCTTACAGTCTTTTTTGGTAAAACTATTTCAAGATTTTTGTTTGGTTCTAAAATTATTTTTCCTACAAATACATCTAAATCTATGTATGCAGGAATTGTATCTTTTTCAGAAATTAAAAATGAAAAATTACCTTTTTCATCAACATAACTTTTTGAAATATATTTTTTTGTTTTAGTGATATTATCGGAATATTTATACATTCGTAAGGTATCACCTGTGTATGTTGCAGCGTTTCCTGAAATTGTATATTGTTGCGAAAATGTTAGTTGACTTAACAAAATTAAAATTATAGTTATGTTTTTTTTCATTTTTTATAAACTTTGTAGTTTAAAACGCAAAAAGAACAAATATTATTTAACTCGAAAAAAATTATTATTATTTTTGAGTTAAAAGTAGAAAGTTGAATGGTAAAAGTTTAGATGTCTTTTTTTTGTAATTTTTGTAGCATAAATTTAATAAGTAAATTAGGTTACAATTATTCATGAATAACAGGGTTAATTGTTTTGTTTTAGTTTGATTAATTCTAACTCTAATTGCTTTTGTTTTGTAATGTCAACACCAATATTAATAACTTTTTCAGGTTCTCCTTTTTCATTAAGAATTGCAGTAAATGTTTCATGTAGCCACATTTCTTTATCTCCTTGTTTTATAAAATATTCTTTTGTTCTGGTTTTGCCGTTTCTAATATCTTCCCAGAATTGAATAAACCATTCCGGATTTTCTTTTGCTTCCGGTAAAAAATCAAAATGTGTTTTGCCAATATAGTCTTCTTTTTTTATGTTGAAAAGAGCTTGGTTTTTTTGGTTGATGTCAATTATTCTACCATCTAAATCATAAAACACAACAGATACAACAGAAACCAAAGCATTCATAATTTCAAGATTTTCTTTGGCTTGTTTTGCAATTTCGTCTTGTGCTTTTTTTAGTTCTTCAATTGTGCTTAATGCTTCTTTTTCTTTTTCTTTTAATTCATCGGCTTGTTTTTTTAGCTGTTCTGTTAATTTTTGTGATGCATATTTTCTTTGAATATTTGCAATATTTGCAGCAATTCTTTTACCAACTTCTAAAATAAAGTTAATCTTGTATTCTGGTATTTTATGTAATGATGCAATTTCAATAACTCCAAATAAAGTTTTTTCAAAAATAAGAGGTACAAGCAATAATGTTTTTGGTGTATCTTCACCAAGTCCTGAACCAATAAAAGTGTAACCTTCCGGAAGGTCATCAATTTTAATTAATTTTCGTTCTTTTGCACATTTTCCTACGAGGCTTTCTCCAATTTCAAATTCTGAGTTTAATTGCTTTTTTTTATCAAAAGCATAAGTTGCTTCTAAAACTAAAAGTTTTTTATTGTTTTTTTCTTGTAAAATAAATATACCAGCTTGTTCAACATTAAGGTATTTTACAAGCATTTTTATTGATGCTTCTGAAAGACTGTTTATGTCATTAAAATCTTGTTGTAATAATGCCGAAAAATTTGCAATACCTTCTTGGTACCATTGAGTTTTTTTATTTTCTTCGGCTCTGTATTCGTTTTCTTTTTGTATTGTTATTGAGTTTTCTTTAATTTCAATTAGTTCTTTTCCAATTATGTTATTTTTTATTGTTTCATCATCTTCATCATCAAGTTTATTCTTTTTTAGTTTTGAAGCGTATTTTGAAGTTAAAATTAAAGATTCTTTACAATTATTTAATTCTTTGTAAATTTCACCAATTTCATCATTTCTTGTTGTTGGTAAATCAATATTTTTGTTTTTTATTCCTGAATTAATATCAGAAATAGTATTTTTAATTTTATTAATAGGTCTGTAAATGCTATTTATTGCAATAAAAATTAAAAGAATTATAAATAAAACAATAATAGCAATTATTATACTTACTTTCAGAATATTGTTTTCTGCATAATTTATAATATTATCTACAGGAATTAATGCTAATATTGCAATTAAAAATATACTTGCAATTAATAATACAGAAATAATTATCTTTAAATTAAGTTTCATTAGCTATATTTTAAATATTGTAGCAAATATAATTAATATTAGTCAATTCCTTTTATTACAATTACAATTTCTCCTTTTATTGTTGCTTTTTCAAAATAAGAAATTAACTCTTTTGCAGTTCCTCTTTTATTTTCTTCATGCATTTTTGTTAATTCTCTTGAAACTGAAACTTGTCTTTCTTCACCAAAGTATTCGGCAATTTGTTTTAATGCTTTTATTAATCTGTGGGGCGATTCATATAAAACAATTGTTCTTTTTTCTTCAGAAAGTTCTTTAAGGCGTTTTTGCCTTCCTTTTTTTTGAGGTAAGAAACCTTCAAAGCAAAATTTTTCGCAAGGAAATCCAGAATTTACAATTGCCGGAACAAAAGCAGTTGCTCCGGGTAAAGTTTCAACTTCAATTTCATTATTTACACATTCACGAACAAGCAAAAAACCGGGGTCTGAAATTGCAGGAGTTCCTGCATCTGAAACCAAAGCTATTTTAGTTCCCGATTTTAGCTTTGAAATAATTGATGCAAGTTGCTTATGTTCATTAAATTTATGATAAGGTTTTAAATTGTTTTTAATTTCAAAATGTTTTAATAAAATTGAAGTTTTTCTAGTATCTTCTGCAAGAATTAAATCTACTTCTTTTAAAACATCAATAGCTCTTAATGTAATGTCTTTTAAATTTCCTATGGGCGTTGGTACTATTATTAGTTTTGACATACCTTTTTGTAATAAGTTGTAGCTTACAAAGATATCAAATTTGCAAACTGTAAAAATGTTTTAAAAATAATTTAATTTATGTTTTGTAACTGATTTCTTTTTGTGTACATTTGGTACATGGAAAAAAATCAAATAATAAAACAGTTTATTTATTCACTTACAATTATTTTATTGTCGGTTGCAAATGTTTATGCACAAAAAAATAATGATAATAAAAAACAAAATTACTTAAAATATTATTCAAACAGCTATGATTCTGCAAGAATAAAATTTATTGAAACTTCACAAATACTTAAAAAGAAATATCCTGCAAGTAAAATGTTTCAAATAAAAGTTCCAAGTAAAACTGATAATAATTTATTTGTAGATATACTTTACTTGCCAAGTTTAAAAGAAAAAAATAAGTTGTTTATATTAAGTTCAGGAGTTCATGGAATTGAGGGACATGTTGGAAGTGCAATACAACAAATGTTTATTGATAGATTTATTTGTGACAGTCTTCTAGAAGAAACAGGTGTTTTACTTATACATTCCGTTAATCCTTATGGGTATAAATATGATAGACGTTTTTCGGAAAATAATGTTGACATAAATAGAAATTCATCAATTGTTGACACATTGTATAATATTGTAAATGAAGGCTATCCTAAAGTTAATGATTTTATAAATCCTACAAAAAAAGTAAATACAAGAAGCTTGGGAAATATATTTTTTGCACCAAAAGCAATTATGAAAATATTAAAAGCATCTATGCCTGTTTTACGACAAGCAATTTTACAAGGGCAGTATCAATATCCTGACGGACTTTATTATGGTGGCAATAAGCTTGAACCACAAACAGCTTCATTAATACCTATTTTAACATCTGTTTGCGAACCCTATAAAACTGTTTTTGAAATTGATTTGCATACAGGTTATGGAGAAAGAGGGAAACTTCATTTTTTCCCAAACCCTGTTGATTCGGTAACACAAAAAAAAATTGAAACAATTTTTAAAGAAGAACGTATAGATTGGGGGGACAGTGATGGTTTTTATACTGTTACAGGAGACTTTGTTGGATTTATTTGGCAAATTAATAAGAACAAGACATTCATACCTATGGCTTTTGAGTACGGAACATTGAATACTCAAAAAACATCAGGCTCTTTAAAATCAATTCATATTATGATACTTGAAAATGAAGGTTATCATTATGGCTATAAAAAAGAAAGAGATAGAATAAAAGTAAAAAATGACATTTTAGAAATGTATTATCCATCATCGGAAGAGTGGAGAATTAAAATTATGAAAAAAACAGAAGATGTCTATAAAAAAATATTACCGATATATTTTAATAATGATTTTTGAAAATATATTGTAAAATAAAACAACTAAAACAAAAACTATTATGAGTAAAAACAATATTTTTAATTTCGGAGTAAAGGAAGATATGCTTGATTTTGAAAAAAGGTCAATTACTCTTTCAAATCAAATTAGTTTATTCTTTTCATTATTGTTAATGGGGCTTGCATTTATAACCTTTAAAATGGGAGCAACAACATCATCAATTATTCTTGCAAGTTTGTTTGTTGTTATGCTTTTAATTCCTTTTATAAA
>JAADEE010000166.1 GCA_013153575.1 Chlorobiota bacterium | reverse complement strand
GTTTTCTTGTTTTTTATAAATATCTTCTAAAATTCCTACACGAAGTTTGTTTTGAATTGCCTCTCCTAAATTGTCAATTTTATTTACGAGTGTATCAATGTTTGTTTTTTCTTGATGAAAAACTAATGCTGTTGAATCAGTAACAGTAATACCTGAACTTTTTTTTGATAATCCATATAAAGGAAGTTTTTCTTGAAAATCACGAATTTGTGCATCTGTAAAAATTTCATCTGCTAAATAAATATCAATATTTGATAGTGTGTCAGAATAGTTAATGTTTGTGTAAATTATTTCGCTTTTATATTTTTTTAAGTTGTCGTCTGTAAATTTTTTAACCCTATAATTAAATTGAGATTCTTTAATTACATTCCAAAAAATACTTGCACTTGGAAGTATTACAATAATTACAAAAATAATTATATACATTCTTATTTTTCGTTCTTTTTGAGGATTTACATAATTCATTAAAGGAAAACGTAAATATTTTACAACAATAAATGTTGATAAGCTTATAAAAACAGAGTTAATAAAGAATAAATATAACGCACCAAGAAAAAATGACATTTGCATTGTTGCTAATCCGTAACCAGCGGTACAAAGTGGTGGCATAAGTGCCGTTGCAATTGCTACTCCGGGGATTACATTCCATTTTTCTTTACCGGATATTGCAACGATTCCGGCTATACCTCCAAAAATGCCAACAAGAACATCTAAAAGTGTTGGTTGTGTTCTTGCAAAAAGCTCTGAATTAATATCTTTTAGTGGCGTAATAAGAAAATAAATAGTTGATGTAATGATACTTATTGCAACAGATATTAAGAAAAACTTAAATGCCTTTTTTAGAGTTTCCCAATCATTTGTTCCAACGGAAAGTCCCATTCCTAAAATAGGACCCATTAAAGGAGAAATAAGCATTGCTCCAATTACAACAGCTGTTGAATCTTGATTTAGACCAATTGATGCAATAAAAATTGATGCAATTAAAATCCAAATACTTCTTCCTCTAAAAACAATATCTCTTTTTATTGTTTCAAGCGTTCCTTTTACATCTGTTCCTTGGCTTATTGCAAACATATTATGAAAAAAGTTTGAAATTGTTTCAAAGAAATTTTCTTTTTCAGGAAAACGAGATGTTTTTTCTTTTGGTTTATCTTCTAACATTGTATGTAAATTATATTCTTCCGTATATTTCTGTTAAATATTTTAAGAAATCTTTTTGGGTTTCGTTTATATTTTCAAAATTAAATTTCCATTTCCAATTATTTTCAATTGTTCCGGGTGTGTTCATTCTTGCTTCTTTTCCTAACTCCAAAATGTCTTGCATGGGCACAATTGCAGTATTTGCAACAGATTGCCATGCCATTATCATTAAGTTTTTTGCAAAACTTTTATCTTTATTGCAGGAATACTTGTAATAAAAATCTTTTTCAAAATCTTGAAAATCTTCAAATATACCATTACTTGTATCATTGTCGTGTGTTCCTGTGTAAACAATACAGTTTTTTTCATAGTTATGAGGTAAAAAAGGATTTGAAGAACCGGAATTAAAAGCAAATTGTAAAACTTTCATTCCCGGCAAATTGTATTTTTTTAATAGCTTTTTTACCCCTTCTGATAATTCTCCTAAATCTTCTGCAATAATTTTTTCTTTGTTTTTTAAAATTTCATTTAAGAATGTTTCCTCCGGACCTTGAAGCCATTCTCCTTTTTCGGCTGTTTTTTCTCCAAAAGGAACTGCCCAAAATTCTGAAAATGCTCTAAAATGGTCAATTCTAACAATATCAAACATCTGTAAGTTAAAATTTATGCGTTCTTTCCACCATTTATAATTTGTTTTTTTAGAACTTTCCCAATCATAAACAGGATTTCCCCAAAGTTGTCCGGTTGCAGAAAAATAATCGGGAGGAACCCCTGCAACTTTTATAGGGTTGAGCTCTTCGTCTAACATGAAAATTTCAGAATTTACCCAAACATCTGCACTATCTTCGGCAACATAAAAAGGAATATCTCCAATTATTTTTATACCTTTTTCATTTGCATATTTTTTTAGTTTGTTCCATTGCTTAAAAAAGAAATATTGAATAACTTGATTTTGTTCAATTTTATCTTTTAAATTTTCTTGATATATTTTTAAAGTTGCATTGTCCCTTAATTTTATGTTTAAAGGAAAATCTGTTAATGATTTTTCTTTGTGTAATTCTTTCAATGAGATAAAAAAAGCATAATCAAAAAGCCAAAATTCTTGTTCTTTTTTAAATTTTTCGTAAGAAGTTTTGTCAATATCAGAGGATAAAAATTTTTTAGCGATTTCATAAAGTAAGGGGAGTTTCGTTTCTTTTACTTTATCAAAATCAACGGTTTCATAAAAAATACGATTTAGTGAGTTTTCATAAAAAGGTAAACTTTCCAAATCAATAAGTAATGGATTTC
This sequence comes from Chlorobiota bacterium, assembly GCA_013153575.1. Classification (GTDB taxonomy): domain Bacteria; phylum Bacteroidota; class Bacteroidia; order Bacteroidales; family JAADGE01; genus JAADGE01. The sequence continues at coordinate 9,395 of JAADEE010000166.1, read as the reverse complement.
CTGCAAATGCAGAATATGACGAATATGGAGAATTTCCAAAACCGGTATGTCCTAATGGTAGAATTTGCCAGTAAGTTTGCTTGGTTTCTGAAAGAAAATTTACAAAATTGTATGCTTCTTCACCGAAAGTTCCTATTCCAAATTTGCCGGGTAAGGATGTTATATGTAGTAATATTCCGCTTTTACGTTCTTTCATTTTTATTTTAGAAAAAAGACTCTGTAAGGTTTAAAAATTTACAGAGTCTGATATTATAAAATTATTTATTTTCTTCCTGATAAACTTTTAGGAATACGCCCCATTTTAATACTTTCAGAACGAAGTCTTCTTCCTACAATTCTTTCTACCATATTTCCAATTTCTAAAATTTTGTCAATATCAATTCCTGTTTCAATTCCCATTTCGTCCATCATAACAAGCATATCTTCTGTTGAAACAAGTCCAACAGCATTTGGGTCTTTATAATAATATTTTCCTGTTCCGGAAACAGGAACACCATCAACAAAATTTGCCGGTTGTCCGCCAATTCCTCCTATTGTAGATTCGTATCTTGTAATTCCTGCTTGTAAGGCTGCTAAAACATTTGCAAGTCCCCAACCTCTTGTTGTATGAAAATGAGCAAGATGCAAAGATGTATCGGGTATAGCATCTAAGAGCATTGAAAAATATTTATAAACTCTATCCGGAGATGCACTTCCGTCATGGTCGGCATGTTCAATGTCATCTGCACCGATGTCTAACCATCTTTTTGTAAATTTTACTGCATCTTCCATTTTTGTAGGACCTTCAATTGGGCAACCCCAAATTGTACTAACAGTTCCATTAACCTTTATACCAACATCATGAGCTTTTTTTATGTATTCTTCACTCATTTTCCAATATTCTGCATGTGATAATCCGGAGTTTTTAAACTGGTGAGATTCACTAGTTGAAACCATAAGTAAAATTCTATCCGGTCCCCAGCCTTCTTTTTTTGCTTCAATTGCACGTTCAATTGCACGTTCACGAATAGTTACACAAGTTATTTCAACATCATTTAATTTATCTTTTACTTTTTTGCTGTTGCGGATAGCTTTCATTAAGTCATCAGCATCACTAAATTGAGGCATTCCTTTGGGATTACCAAAGTTCGTAACTTCAATTTTTTTGTACCCTGCAAGAATTAATTCTTCTGATAACCAAAGTTTTGCTGCTGTAGGAATAAATTTTTCTTCGTGTTGAAAACCATCTCTTACAGTTATATCGCCCAAATCTACTTTCTTAGGATATTGCATATTGTTTTATTTTTTTTAAATTTACATTTTTACTTATAGCAAACAAATATAATAAAATTAATACAAATTTTGTTATTAGCTGTAAGCTCTTAATAATAAGAAATATATTGAATACTTTAATTTCAAATATTAACCTTCAAGAACCTGAACTTCGGCATATTTTAACAGAAGTTAAAAATATAACGGGATTTGATTTTTCTTTATATTCTTATGGGTTTATAAAAAGAAGAACAGAGTATTTTATGTTTAAGAATAATGTTTTTTTGGAAACAGAGTTAATTTATAGACTTAATAATTCTTTAAATTTTGCAGGAGCTTTTGTCAATAATGTTTTTTTTCAGCAATATGAACTTTTTAGAGATGCAGAAGCTTGGAATTACATTGACGAAAAGATTTTACCAAAACTTCTTAAAAAATCTGAAATAAAAATATACTTCCCATTTTCTTCAGGAACAGAAGACATTTATTCTTTTTTATTTCTTTTAAATAGATATAAAAATGAAAATTTCCATATTTTTATAACAGGTGTTACAGATAAGCATATTTTGGAAATTAAAAAAGCTGTTTTTTCAAAAAATCATGTAAAAGCATCTGAAAAAAATATAGGATTGTTCAATTTTACTTTAGATAAAGATGATGTTTTTATTTCTGCAAATGAAAATTATAAAGTAAAAAAAGAGTTTAAAGGAACTTTACATTTTAATACATGTGATTTTTTTAAAAACCAATATTTATCAGAATTTGACTTGGTTTTTTTTAGAAATAAAATGATTTTTTTTAATGAAGAGTTAAAAGCAAAAGCACTTAACTTTGTGGTTAGAAGTTTAAAAAAGGGAGCTTATCTTATTTTAGGAGAAAAAGAAAGAATTAACACTAGTGCAGAAAAAAAAATAAAACAGTTACACAAAGGTCTTAGTATCTATAAAAGAAAAACTTTTTCATTATCGTGAACAAAATAAAATACATAGTAATCGGGGGGTCTGCCGGAAGTTTTAGAGTTGTTACAGAATTACTGTCAGCACTTCCTAAAAACTTTAAATATCCTATAATTTTAGTTTTGCACAGGTTAAAATATGTAAAGTCCGGATTTGTTGAAGCCCTTTCTACAAAATCAGAACTTACTGTATGCGAGCCATTTGATAAAGATAAAATTAAAGATAATACAATTTATATTGCACCGGCAAATTATCATTTATGTATTGAACCGAATAATACATTTTCTCTTTCGGTAGAAGAACAAGTTAATCATTCTCGACCATCAATTGACATAACTTTAAGTACAGCAGGGCGTTCTTTAAAAGATAAAACTCTTGGAATTGTGCTTTCAGGTGCAAATAAAGACGGAGCAATAGGATTAAAGCACATTAAGGATGCCGGAGGATATACAATTGTTCAAGACCCAAATGATGCAACTGTTAGAACAATGCCGGATGCTGCAATCACAGAAACAAATCCTGAAAAAGTATTATCTTCGCAAGAAATTATTGATTTTATTTTAAACTTAAACCCATAAAAAGAATGCAAAATATTCCTGTAAGAAAAATATTATCAGCTATACTTTTTATTTTAATAATTGTATTTACATATTTGATTTTTATAAAATTAGGAGTTCAAAAATCGGATAATGATATTATTGTTTTATTTGGTGGTTTAGTTTTTTCTTCAATGTTTTTATTTTCTATTGTTTTTACAAGAAGGGTTATTGTAAAAACAATTTATGAAGAAAGAGAAAACCTTAAACAAAATGAAAATATTGAAAAAGAAAAGGAAAAAATTTCTTTTAAAGAAAGCTTAAACATTGTTAAAGAATATGACAAACAAAAAGATTTAAAAGAGCTTTCAGAGTTTATTTTAAAAAAATTAGCTCATAAATTTAATGCTGTTCAAGGAACTTTATATGTTCGAGAAAAAGGAGGAGACACATTTATTAATACAGCAAATTATGCCCTTTATGGAAATAAAAAAAGTTTTAAAGAAGGTGAAGGAATAAACGGTCAGGTTGCGACTAACAAAAAATTAAAAATTATTACCGACATACCCGAAGGTTATATTTCTGTTGTTTCCGGACTTGGTGCTGCAAGCCCAAATAATCTTTTAGTAATGCCATTTGTTTTTAATAATAAAACAATTGCATTATTAGAACTTGCATCTTTTGAAGAATTTCCAAATTATATTTTTGATTTTTACTCTCACATAAATAACAATATTTCAAAACATTTTAATAAATTGATAAATGAACAATAAATACATAAACCAATTAATTGATTTAGCTATTGCAGAAGATATAGGAGATGGCGACCATTCATCATTGTCTTGTATACCCGATGATGCACAAGGGAAAGTAAAACTTCTTGTAAAAGAAGAAGGAATTCTTGCAGGAGTAGAAATAACAAAAGAAGTTATAAAACGTGTTGACCCAAATCTTAAAATGGAAGTTTTTATAAATGATGGGGCAAAAATAAAATACGGAGATATTGCTTTTACAATTTCAGGAAGAACAATTTCTATCCTTCAAGCAGAAAGACTACTTCTTAATTTTATGCAACGCATGAGTGGAATTGCTACACAAACAGCTGTTTATGCAAATTTAATTAAAGATTTGCCAACAAAAGTTCTTGATACAAGAAAAACAACACCCGGACTTCGTCATATTGAAAAACTTGCAGTTGAAATAGGTGGAGGAACAAATCACAGAATGGGACTTTATGACATGGTAATGCTAAAAGATAACCACATTGACTTTGCCGGAGGAATAAAACCTGCAATAAATAAAGTTAATGAATATTTGAAAGCAAAAAATAAAAATATACGTATTGAAGTTGAAGTTCGTAATTTTGAAGAATTACAAGAAGTGCTTGAAGCAGGAAATGTTCACAGAATAATGCTTGATAACTTTACTGTTGAAGACACAAAAAAAGCTGTTAAAATGATTGATGGAAAGTACGAAACAGAATCATCAGGAGGAATAACTTTGGAAACCTTAAGAAGTTATGCAGAATGTGGCGTGGATTTTATTTCTGTTGGTGCATTAACACATCAAATTAAAAGTTTGGATTTAAGCTTAAAGGCTGTTTAGTTTATTAAATCACATAAAATAATTATTAATTAAAAACAAAAAAAATGAAAAAGAATGTAATTTTATTATCTATTATTATGATATTTAATTATCAACTATTTGCACAAGTTAAAAATGGTGTAACTAATGAAAGCAAAATTGTTTATAATGGACAAGTTCGTGCAATTCTTGAAAATGGAGAAACCGTAGAAGGACAAACATCTTATAGTAAAATATCTGATGATAAATTGAAAGTCCAAGTTGAGGGAGAAAAAAAAGTACGAAAATATAAAATTAAAGATGTTAAAGAGTTTACAATTAACGATACATTAGAGTTTATAAAAGTTAAGTCAACAACTTCTGTAAAATTTGTAAGACCTTTAGTTGATAGAAATAATAAATTAAAAGTGTATGCTTTAACTTACCAATCACCTATTTCTTCAGGAGTAGATGGTAATAAGCTTTTATTTCCAACATATAGAGAATATTGGGTTTTATTACCGGGAAAGAAAAAAGCTGTTTCCGTTAAAGATATTACGTTGTCTGTAAAAAAAGTTGCAAACTCTATTTCTGATTGTGAAGATTTGTCAAAAAAAGTCTTAAAAAAAGAAAATGGGTATAAATTGTCTAAACTATATTCTGCAGAAAAATTAGTTGAAGTTTATAAGAAAATCTCTGAAGAGTATGAGGGATGTAATTAATTTGAAACAATAAATATAAAAAGAGATTAGCATATTAATGTTAATCTCTTTTTTAGTTTTAAATAATAAGTTATTTTTGTTTTAAAAAAATATGAATTACGATTTAATTATAATAGGAAGTGGTCCGGGAGGATATGTTGCAGCAATAAGAGCATCACAACTCGGATTAAGAACTGCAGTTGTAGAACGTGCAGAACTTGGGGGAATTTGCTTAAATTGGGGATGCATACCAACAAAATCATTACTAAAGTCGGCACAAGTTTTAGAATATGCAAAACATGCAGAAAACTATGGTATTGAGATTTCTGAAGCAAAACCAAACTTTACAAAAATTATTGAACGAAGTCGTGGAGTTTCTGCACAAATGAATAAAGGTGTTGAATACCTTTTCAAAAAAAATAATGTTACCCTAATAAATGGTTTCGGAAAACTTGTTGGAAACAAAACAGTTGAAGTAACAACTGAAGAAAAAACAGAAACATATACAGCAAACCATATTATTCTTGCAACAGGTTCTCGCTCAAGAGAGTTGCCAAATCTTAAACAAGATGGCAAATACATAATTGGTTATCGTGAAGCATTAACTTTGCAAAAACAACCGGAAAGTATGATTGTTGTTGGTTCAGGAGCAATAGGAACAGAACTTGCATATTTTTATAATGCAATAGGAACAAAGGTAACTTTGGTTGAATATATGCCAACAATTGTTCCTGTTGAAGATAAAGATGTTTCAAGTCAACTTGGTCGTTCTCTTAAAAAGTTAAAAATTAAGGTAATGACAAAGTCATCTGTTGAAAAGGTTGAGATTGAAAATGATAAATGTATTGCAACTATTTCTTCAAAAGGCAAAGAAATTAAGGCTGAAGCAGATATTGTTCTTTCTGCAGTAGGAATTGTTCCAAACCTTGAAAATATAGGTCTTGAAAATGTAGGAATTGAGCTTGAAAATGGTAAAATAAAAGTTGATGATTTTTATAAAACAAATATAGAAGGAATTTATGCAATTGGAGATATTGTTCATGGACCTGCACTTGCTCATGTAGCATCTGCTGAAGGAATTTGCTGTGTTGAAAAAATTGCAGGTAAAAATCCAAGCCCTATTGATTACACAAATATTCCGGGGGCAACTTACACTACTCCCGAGGTTGCATCTGTTGGTTTAACAGAAGATGCTGCAATTGAAAAAGGTTATGAACTTAAAATCGGGAAGTTTCCTTTTAGAGCATCGGGTAAGGCGGCAGCAGCAGGAAATCAAGATGGTTTTATAAAATTAATTTTTGATGCAAAAACCGATTTAATTCTTGGTGCTCACATGGTTGGTTTAAATGTTACGGAAATGATTGCGGAAATTGTTCTTGCAAAAAAAATGGGAACAAAAGCACACGATATAATAAGTGCAATTCATCCTCACCCAACTATGTCAGAGGCAATTATGGAAGCGGCAGCGGCAGCATATGATGAAGTAATTCACATTTAATTCTCGATAAAATAAATATAACCTTGCGGATTTCAAAAATCCGCAAGATTTTTATTTATAAAAATTATCTTACTTGTTCAAAAGTTATATTTAGTTTATTTTCAAAGTATTTTATTTGTTTTAATTCATGACTTGAAACAAAGCATAGTGAAATGCCTTTTTTCCCGGCTCTTGCAGTTCTTCCACTTCTGTGAGTGTAATAATCAAGCTGGTCGGGTATTTGGTAATGAACAACATAGGCAAGATTTTCTACATCAATACCTCTTGCTGCTAAATCTGTTGCTACAAGAACTTGAAGTTTTTTATTTTTAAAAGCACGCATAACTTTATCTCGGTCTTTCTGGATTAAATCACCATGAATTGCATCAGTAGCAATGTTTTTGCTAATAAGTTTCTTTGCTAAAACTTGTGCATCTTTTTTTGTTTTGCAAAAAACAACACCTCTGTTTTCCCCTTGTTCTTTTAGGAAACGAAATAATGCATTAAACCTTTCGGGCTTATCACACATCATGTATTTGTGATAAATGTTTTTATTTACAACACTTCTTTTTGAAACTTTTACAAAAAATGCATCGTCGGATAAGTATTGTTTTATTATTTGCTTAATACCATCGGGCATTGTTGCAGAAAAAAGCCATGTATTATAATTTTTAACATGATTTAAGATTGCTTTAAGTTCTTTTTTAAAGCCCATACTTAACATTTCATCTGCTTCGTCTAAAACAATTGTTTTTACATTACTTAAATCAACAGCTTTTCTGTCTAGCAAATCAATAAGTCTGCCGGGCGTTGCAACAATAATTTGAGTTGGCCTTCTTAACCTTGCAATTTGCAATTCAATTTTTTCTCCACCATAAACTGCTTCTGTAAAAATTTGTTCGGTATATTTTGTGTATTTGAAAAGATGTTTTGCAATTTGCTTTCCTAACTCTCTGGTTGGAGACAAAATTAATGCCTGAACTTTTTTGTTTTTAGGATTAATATGTGCCAACAAAGGAAGTCCAAATGCTGCAGTTTTTCCTGTTCCTGTTTGTGCTTGTCCTATAAAATCTTTTCCTTCTTTAAGAAGATAAGGAATTGCTTTTTCTTGAATTTCAGTTGGTTCAATAATGTTATATTCAGTAAGACCTTTGATAAAATCTTTTGATATACCTAATTCTTCAAATGTTGCCACAGTTTTTATTTTTTTGTGAATAATTTTTCGCAAAAGTACATTTAAACTCGAATTATGCAATAGAAAATCTATTACGTTATAAAACTACTTAAAAATATATCGCTTTGCTACATTTTTAAGATTAACCGTAACTATGCTATGCTTAATCTTATAAAATGTCATATTTTATTATATTTTTAAAACTCATTACAATTTTCTATTGCATAATTCGAGTTAAATTTTTGAAAATGGAATGTTTGCTAATTTGCTTAATGCATTTTACTTCGTTTCATTAAAAAGGGAGCAAGAACTTCTTTAAAATCAGATTTTACATCTGCTTCAACAAAGTCAATTTTGTATTGCCCGCACTTTAATTTTAATTTTTTGAAGAACGATTTTGATGATTTTGTATAATAATCTCTTATTTCGTTAGGGTTTAACTTAATTGTTTCACCTGTTTCCATATCAATAAACTTATATGGTCGATTATTATATTTAAATTCTAATTCATGTTCTTTGTCTGTTACATGAAATAAAATAACTTCGTGTTTGTTGTGTTTTAGATGTTGAAGTGCAGAAAATAATTTTTCAGAATTTTCAGAACTAAACATATCACTAAAAATTATTACAAGTGAACGTTTATGTATTTTTTCTGAAATAAGATGAAGTAACTCTCCTTGTTTACTGCTTTTATTTAATGGTTTTTCATTAAAAACAAGTTCGTTTAATTTTGAATAAAGCATTCTTGCATGAACCGAAGACATTTTTGCTTGTGTGTGAAGTTCAATTTCTTCAGACAAAAATGTTAAGCCAACAGCATCTCTTTGTTTTCTTAAAAGATGAATTAATGATGCTGCACTATAAACTGAAAATAATAACTTTGATTGTCTGTTTTTTTCGTTATAAGGAAACAACATTGATGAAGATACGTCTATTATTATTCTACATCTTAAATTAGTTTCTTCATCATATCTTTTTACAAAAAGTTTATCTGTTTTACCATATAATTTCCAGTCAATATTTTTTACAGATTCTCCTTTGTTGTATAAACGATGTTCGGCAAATTCAACCGAAAAACCATGAAAAGGACTTTTGTGTAAACCTGTTATAAAACCTTCAACAACTTGTTTTGCAATTAGTTCAAGGTTTTCAAATTGTTTAAGTTTACTTATGTCTTCAATGTTTTTCAAGGAATATTTTTTAATTTGAATTAAACTTTTCCAAAGTTTTAAACTTTGGAAAAGTGTTTTGTACTAAATTATTAAAGCAATTTAGTATAAGAAACTATAAAATAGGTTCTAATTTTGCAATAAATTTTTTCTTTGGAACAGCTCCAACTTGTTTGTCAACAACTTCACCATTTTTAATGAATAAAACTGTAGGAATGTTTCTTATTCCATATTTCATTGCAGTTGCTCTATTATTGTCAACATCAAGTTTTACAACTAATACTTTTCCTTCATATTCTTCAGAAATTTCTTCAAGTATAGGATGTATCATTTTACAAGGTCCACACCATACTGCCCATAAGTCAACAATTACAGGAATTTCTGATTTTAATACTATATCTTCAAAAGTTGCATCTATTACCTCTTGTACAGCCATAGTTATTTTTGTTTTTTTGTTTCTAAAATTTTAATTATTTGCAAAAATAAAAAAAACGCTTTCATTTTAACGAAAACGTTTAAATATAATTATGAATTTAATATTAATTTTTACCAACTACTTCCGGCACCA
>JAADEE010000019.1 GCA_013153575.1 Chlorobiota bacterium | reverse complement strand
ATCCATCTTATTCTTCAAGAATTAGAAGATTTCATAGTGATACATATATTATAGATAATTACTATGATGATTATTATAGTTATGGAGGATGGAGTATTTCATTTGGTTTTCCATTCTTTTATTCTTCATACAGTTATTACCCATATAGCAGATATTCTTATAGCTATTACAGACCTTATAGTTATTACAGACCTTATAGTTACTATAGACCATATTATTATGGCACTTGGGGATATAATGATTATTATAATGGCTACTGGGACGGATATTACGATGGATATTATGATAGCAGATATTATGATTATTACAGTTATAATCGTTATAATAGAAATTATTCATATGGCAACAGATATAGAACGCATTCAGGAACAAGAACTTATAGTTCTTCAACAGATGCTTCAAGAACAAGTACAACAAGTAGAAATAATGTAGTTAGAAGAGATGCAAGAACTAATACATCACGAAATAATACTACAAGAAATAATAGTAGCAGAACAACTGTAAGACGTTCAAATGTAAATCGTGTAAATACTAACAGAAATAGTACTGTAAGGAGAGATTCAAGACCAAATGCATCAAGAGATAATTCGAGAATTAATACTTCAAGGAATAGTAATCGTTCTAGTGTAAATAGAAATTCTTCAAGTAGAGGTAATGCAAATGTAAATCGTAATGAAAGAACAAATGTAAACCGTACTGGAAGAACTAATGCAAATCGTTCAAGTAGAACAAATAACTATAATAGAAATTCAAATACTCGCTCTGATGTAAATAAAAGCAGAACTAATTCAAATCGATCTTATACAAAGCCAAATAATAGTAGTCGTTCTAGTTATAATAGTGGTTCAAGGACTTCTTCAAGAAGTAGTTATTCTAAGCCTAAAAGTAATACAAGCTCAAGTTATAGCAGTCATAAAAGTTCAAGTTCTAGTAGGTCTAGCTCTTCTTCTCGTAGTAGTTCAAACTCAAGAAGCTCAAGTAGTAGATCTTCAAGAACAGGAAGATAATTAGCCTAATTAAACCTTAAAAACTATGTATAAAAGAATAGCAATAATAATTTATTTAATTACAATAAGCTTTATTTATGGTTTCTCACAAAATCATATTGATGCATTAAGGTATAGTCAACAATTTTATTCAACATCTGCAAAATCAGATGCAATGGGTAATTCATTGTCTGCTGTTGGTGCTGATTTCTCAGCATTTATGATTAATCCTGCAGGAATTGCAATTTACAAAACAAACCAAATGTCTTTTACCCCTAATTTAATTATAAGTAAAACAACGTCTTCTTTTTCCGGTGTTGAAGCTAAAGATGGTAGGGTAGGTTTTAACTTTTCAAGTGCAGGTTATGTTGCCGTTCATGAAAATGACGGTATTTTGAAATCTGTAAATTTAGGAATTTCTTATAACAGTTTCAATGATTTTAGGCAAAGGTTATATGCTTATGCAGATAATCAGCAATCTTCGTTTTTAGATTATGCTGTTTATAATGCAAATAATAATAGGTATAGTGATTTTAGAGAAGATTTAGCATATAATACATATTTATTAGAATATGATGAAGATGGATATTATTCATGGGTAACTGAATTTGGAAAATATGGTAATTCTCAAGCAAAAAGTATTGATACAAATGGAGGAGGTGGTGAATTTAGTTTTACTATAGGGTTTAATATAAATGATATTTTATATTTAGGAGGAACAATTGGGTTAACTTCTATTAATTATTCTTCCACATCAGTTTTAAATGAAAGTGGTTTTGAGAATTTATGGGTTCCTGATAATGATAATCCGGGTGATAGTATTCAAGTTAATCCAAGTAGTTTAAAATATACAGAAGTATTAGAAACAGATGGTAGCGGAATAAATGCAAAATTTGGTTTTATATTGCAACCTGTTAAGTTTTTCAGATTAGGAGCTTCAATACATTCTTCAACAGCTTATGATTTTACAGATTATTATAGCACATATATGAATTCTGTATTTCCTATTCCTGATGAAAATGGAGCTTATGAATATAATGCTGAAGCTGAAAATATTTTTGATTGGAGATTAACAACACCATTTAGAGCAAATGTAGGAATTGCTTTTATATTAGATGCTTATAAAATAGGAAACTACTATACAACTCCTATAACTTTAAGTGTTGATTATGAGTATGTTGATTATACAAGAGCATTTCTTCGAGATGTTGAAGGAGGAGATTATAGTTTTTATACAGAAAATTCAAATATTGCTAATTTATTTCAAGAAACTCATAATATACGAGCTGGAGTTGAATTTAACTTTGGAGTAATCAAAGTTAGAGGTGGTTATTCTATTTATTCTAATCCATATGCTGAATATGATTATTTTACAAACCCTCGAGTTACATACTCAGGCGGAATTGGTTTTGCAGATCAATTGTATAATCTTGATTTGTCATATTCTTATTCAACACAAGATGAAACATTATATCTGTACGATGCAAATAATGTTTTCCCAAATGATCCTATCGGAAATATTGCCGAGCCTCAAGCAAATTTAACGAATAGCAAACATTTTTTTAAAATTACATTTGGTGTGAGATTATAATTTAAAATTGTTTTACTATATAAAAAAGCTTTTAAGATTTTGTTCTTTTAAGCTTTTTTTGTATTTTAGAGGCTGTGTTAAAAAACATTTTTTTGATAGCTTTTTTTTTTCTTACTTTGTAAGTGAACACTTACTTACTAAACTTACTTATTTTGAAAGTGAATGCAAGTTTAACAAATAGGCAAAATCAAATACTTGATACTTCTATTGAAATTATTCATTCAGAAGGAATTCAAGGATTTACTATGAAAAACTTGTCGAATGCGATTGGTGTTACAGAAGCTGCAATATATAGGCATTTTAAAAGTAAAAATGAAATTTTATGTGCTGTTTTAGATAATTTTATAAATAAATTAACTAACTTTATAGAAAAAATAAAATTAACAGAAGATGGTGCATTAGAAAAAATAAAAAAGATATATCAAAAATTATCAAATACTTTTACAAATAAACCGGCTTATGTTTCTGTAATTTTTGCAGAAGAAATTTTCAAAAATAGCAAAACATTATCTGAGAAAGTAGGAAAAATTTTAGATATAAATAACAAATGATGTTGATAGTCAAGATTTAGCTTTAATGATAATGGGAGCTTTTAGGCTTTTGGTTAAGAACTGGAAGATGTGTTGTTTTTCTTTTAATTTGGTTGAAAAAACAAGCAAATTATATACAAGTATGGAAATAATTATAAATACAAATAGAAAAAAGTATATTTAAATACTTTTTAAAAATCAATTACTAATTACTAACTTTAATTTTTTAATCATGTTTAGACAAACTACAAAAATGCAAAGAACAATTGCAGCAGTTGCAGCAGTTGTTGTTGGGCTTTATTTGTTAATAATTGCACCAACGCAAGCGATGTCAACTTTAAAATTGGCATTACACGCAGTAATGGAAAGATTAATTCCATTTGATCCAGATTTCTATACAGCTGTACCTATTTTAGGAACAACTTTTGATATTTGGATTATTTTATTAACATTTGGAGGCTCTTTATTGCTAGTTTTAGCTTACAAAATTTATCAAGGAAGCCTTAATGCAAGAGCTGCTGGGCTTGGTGTTACAGCAATTGCATCTGTTGCAGGTATGACAATGTTCATTCCTTGGATGGTATTAATCGTATCTGACTATTCGAATGGTCCTGTAGCAGGTATTATACCACCTCCTGAAGATGTTCAAATTATGCCATCTGTTATTTGGGTTATGTTTATTGGCTTAGTAGGATATTTTATCTTCTTATTAGCTGATAAAGATACTGTTAAAAATAAAATTTTTAAATCTATTGTTTATACAGGTATCGGAGTTGTTGCAGGTATGGTATTCATGAATGCTCAACATGGTGTTCGTTATTTTGAGTTTATACCTGAATATTTAACTGATAATCCAACCTTATTAAGGTATGATAATCCTCTTGGAAACCCACACACAAACCTTGATTATTACGATGCATTAGCATTAACTACTATTTCACAAAAACAAGTTGACGAATTAAAACCAGGTGAAAAAGTAGCAATTGTAAGAAAAGATCATAGTGTTGACCAAGTTGTAGTTAAAAAAACAAAACCAGAATATAACCCTAATACAATTTCATTGTTCTTAGGAGGATATGGAAACTATTTAGCTTCATATTTAATGGTATTCTTAATTCCTTTCGTATTCTTACGTAAAAAATGGGCATATAATGCAATGCTTATGGCTACATTATTCTCTGCAGTTGCAACATATTGGAATGCACTTGTAAGAGGTTCATTCGAATGGGTAATTGGAGGAACATTATCATTAGGATTATTTGTATTTATGATACTTCCAATCTTTAAACAATTCCTTGTTGAGGAAGATGATGTTAAAGAAGAAGTTGCTTAATTTCCATAACAAAAATTAAAACATTAACATTTTATTTATATACTAACCTAATTTTTTAGGTTAGTATATTTTATAAATTTTAATATTTGCAAAATAAAATGTATATTTATAGTTTTAATTATAATCATTAAATAATAATCATTATGGAAACATCTCTTTTAGATCAAGCTTTGCTATTATTAACAGGATTAATAGCAGTTTACTTAATTTATCGTTTTTTACAAGCATATAAAGAACAAAGTGATAATAATAGACATTTTATTCCTTTAATAACTGCTTTTGCAGTATTATTTGTTTCGGGTGTGCTGGTTATTTTATTTGACTTTGATGTTTTATCAAGACCTGAAATTAAAATTGTTGCAACACTTATACCTTTTGGAATAGCAATTGGTTTGATGTGTGAATTTTATAAGAAATATGCAACATATTATAAAATATTTCTTTTAATAGGATTTATTTTAATAGTTTTATTAAACTATGGAGTAATTACAACTAAATTAGTTTATCCAATATTCCATTCTGTTGCAGGTTTTACAATATTTATTGTTCCAATTCTTGCAATTAAAGATAAAATGGCAGATAAAAGTTTCATTGGTGTAACAATTGGTGGTACTATTATCGGAATTGGAGGAATGGCTTTAGCATTCTTAGGTGCAGGTAAACCTTTATTTGGAATCTTTACAGCACAAGTTGTTTTTGCTATATTAACAACTATACTTTTAACTATGACACTTGGTTTTACATATGGTTATGTAAAACACATTAAAAAATAATATGATTTTTATAATTTTTAATTAATATAATTCTTAAATTTTTAACAATATGAATAGATATAAATATCTTTTCACATCTACAAAAGGATTAATATTGACAGCAATATCGCTAATTGCAATTGTAACTGCGATATTTAATACACTGTCAGGTCCTATGGTAGAATGGGGAATAAGGGACATTACCGTGAAACTACTCGGTATGGATTTAAATCCTGAAGAAAGAGCAGGTAGGATTATTATGCTTTATCACACTATTGCTATGGCAGTAGTTGCTATTGAAGTTTATATGATGACTTCAATAATTCCAATGAGAAAACATGAGCAAAGAAATATCAATATGCTTGTAACTATTGGTTACATGACAGCAATGGTATTTGGCTTAGGTTTTGCATATTGGGGACACAACTTTACATTTCATGGTTTGTTCCTAGTTGGACAATCATTAGTGTTTTTTGCAGGAGTTATGCTTGCTGTAGCATTAAATCCTTGGAAAAAAGAATATTACGTTACTGACAAAGATTTTGCTCATTTCAAAAGTGGAATGGACATGGAGCGTATGGCTTTCTTTGTGATGGTTGTTGCAATGTTGATTTCTGCAGGATTTGGAGCTGTTACAGGTTCATTCTGGTCTAATGGTCATGAAACTTTCTTAGCGGAAGATTTAATTAGAAATCCACACAAAACGCACTTACAAAAATCTATTATTGGTCACCTTCATATTATGTTAACTCTTATTGCTGTTGCAATAACTTTAGTAGTTGGAAGATGGTTAAAATTCAAAGGAATATTTCATAAAATTGCAATGCCATTTATGATAGTTGGTACTATTGTAATTGCCGGCGGTGTTTGGTCAGTTGTTTGGACGCATATGGCTCATACATTTATTTACATCGGTTCAGTTGGTGTAATGTTAGCTGCATTTATGTTAGTTATTTTTAGTTGGAAAAAACTTATTCATGATAATTCAATTGAATTAGGTTATGAAAACCCAAATATTTTCCAAAAATTGAAAGCTCTTCTTAGTGATCCAATAAAATTTGGACCAACATGGCAAATGGTATTTATGAATTTCACAGTAAGTGGAATTGGTATTTTCATGGCAATTAAACTTGAAAAAATATTTAGAGTTTGGCCTGCACGTGAAGAAAGAATTACGTTAACTGGTCACTGGCATATTCTTGCTGCTTTAATTGCAACAATTATAATTATGTATTATGTTGATATTGTTGGTTTAAAAGGTAAAGTAAGAAAATGGTTTGGTTGGATTTTAATTATCGGCTCTGACTTTGCATTTGCTTCTATGACAATTTTCTCTATGAAAAAATTATTCATTCCTCAAGATGTTGCTCAACAAAAACTTGTTAATACAACAATGCTTTTAACTGATTTTGGATTAGGTGCAATTTTAGTTAGTTTAGCTATTTTCTTAGGTTGGAAATTATTTGATTTATTCCAAGCAGACGGACTTTGGAAAAAAGAAGCAGAACATGCTGAACTTGATGTTGAAAGAACTTCAGATCCTGTTCTTAATATAAAAAGAGATAATGAATTTAATACAGAAGGAGGTGAGAAATGAGAAAGTTAATATTTTTATTTATAGTAGCATTTGCTTTTGCTAGTTGTTCAGAAGAAGTAATTGTAAACCCTGAAATAAAAGAAGTTGATACAGGTGTAAATCCTGACGAGTGGGTAAAAGTACCTGCAGGTGAATTCTTTTATAACATGCATGCACACGTAGATACAATTGCTAATGATTATGAAATTATGATAACTGATGTTACCAATAAACAATATGCTAAATTCATGAATGAAGCGGTAGCAAAAGGTGTTATAAAAATTGATGGAGATAGTATTAAAGGACATCATGATGGTGATAAATTTGACGGATATTTACATGAGTGGGAAATTCCTGCAGGAGAATATTTATTAATGCCATTTGGTGAACCAGGTTCTCATATAAAATTAGTTGACGGTAAATTTGTAGTTGATAAAGGTTTTGATAATCACCCTGTTGTAATGGTAACATGGTTTGGAGCTAAGGCTTATGCTGATTTTTACGGTTACAGATTACCTTTTGAAAAAGAATGGGCTAAAGCTGCTCGTGGAACTGATAAAAGAGCATATCCTTGGGGAGATGAAATTGATGGAAGTTACACTAATTATGGAAGTAGCAGAAATGCTATTCAAAAATTATTAGGCGGTAACATTGCAAGAACAACTCCTGTTGGTTATTTTAATGGAAACAAATACGAAGATTTCCAAACTAAAGATAACAGAAGTCCTTATGGATTATATGATATGGCAGGAAATGTTTGGCAATGGGTTGGTGATGATTATCCTGATGTTCACTACAGATATATGAGAGGTGGAAGTTTTACAAATTATGAGTACAACCTTTTTGTTTGGGCTAGAAATAGTGCAGGACCAGATTTTTATAGTATTAACATTGGTTTCCGTTGTGCAAGAGATGTAAAAGAAGAAGCTGCTCCTGTTGTAAATGATACAACAGCTGTATCAGATACAATAGTTATTGAAATAGAAGAAAAAATAAACGAGTAATAATATTTTTCTAATAATTTTGCACTTGTAGAAACGCTATGTGCTTCTGCAAGTGCATTTTTTAATAAAAAGATATGTTTAAAACTTTAAAGGTTAAGATAAAAGCATACTGGCAATTAATTAAAAGTTTACAAACATTTTTGTTGCTTCTTACAGGAATAACTGGGTTTCTTAGTAGCCGTTGTCCTTATACAAGTTGGGAAATGACATTATGGCTAATTGTAAGTTTATTTTTAGCAATAAGCGGAACAACGGTTTATAATATGGTTTATGACAGAAAGATTGATGCAAAAATGGATAGAACTAAAAATAGACCAATCCCTCAAGGAGTAGTTTCTGTAAAAGAAGCAATTATTTTAGGAACAGTACTTAATATTTTAGGGCTTGGAATTGCTTTTTGGTTAAGTCCATTATATAGTTTAGTAGTTTTTGCAGGTCTTTTTATCGATTTCATTATTTATACAGTTTGGTTGAAACAAAGAAGTGCTTGGTCAATTGTTTGGGGAGGAATATCAGGAGGAATGCCAATTTTAGCAGGTAGAGTGTTAGGAATAGGTGAAATTGATATGGTAGGTATTTTCCTTGCATTAGCAATTTTATTTTGGATACCAACTCATATAATGACTTTTAACATGAGGTATTTTGAAGATTACAAGAAAGCAGGAATACCAACATTTGCAGAAAAATATGGATTTAAAAAATCAAGAGTTATAATTGCAATTTCAACAATGGTTTCAGCAATAGCTTTTGCACTAGGAGCATTCTTTCTTGGAATTGAGTGGGGATTTATAAGAGTTCTAATAATTTTAGCAACAGTTGCAACAAGTTTTGCTATTTATGGAATATTAAAACCATCAGAAAAGATGAATTTTACATTATTTAAATTAGCATCTTTAAATATGGTTTTTGCAATGATTATTATTATTTTAGGTTCAATTTATTATTAAAGGATATGCCAAGAGTTCATAAAAGAGTATTGATTTTAATTGCAGGTGTTTTATGGTCAGGAGTAGGAATACTACTTAATTTTTTTGCAAGTAGATGGTTTCATTTACTTTCGCAAGAGCAATTTATTCTAGCGATAATAGGAGGTATATTATTAGGAACTGCAATTGCATATTTTGGTTTTGCAGGACTTGCACAGAAAAATATTGATAGAATAAATTTATATCAAGACAAAGTTTGTATGTGGGCATTTCAAAAATGGCAATCATATATTTTAATTATTTTTATGATTAGTTTAGGTATTTTTTTAAGAAAAACTCCTTATGTACCTAAATATTTATTAACTCCAATGTACATAGGAATAGGTTTTGCCCTTTTTACAGCAAGCTTTAAATATTATTTGTTTTTATATAAAAATAAGAAATAAAACTTATGCTTAAGTTAAAAAAAATAAATCTTATTTTATTTACCGGATTTATTTGGTTTTGGGCAAGTCTTGTTCTATTTTACAGAGCGTATAGTTGGGGAATATTATTCTCAAAAAACGAATTAATCTTAACAATTATCTTAGGTTTTATTATTGCCATAATTAAAACTTACCTAGTTTTTAAAAATATTACAAATTCAAACATTACAAGAATTTCAAACTTTAAAGAAGAAAAAGTTAGTATTCTTCAATTTCATTTACCAAAAGATAAACTTTTAATTGTTGTAATGATTGTAGGAGGAAGTTTGTTAAGACGCTCAGACTCAATTCCGAAACTTTATTTAATGCCAATTTATTTAGGAATAGGATTAGCAATGTTGTATTCTTCTTACTTATATTTTAAATTTTTTATTAATAATTATAAAAAGCTTAGTTAAACTTTATGATTTTTATTTAGTCTAAAAACAAATAAATATCCACTAAATTTAAAAAAATGAAAAAAATAACAATTACTCTAAGTATTCTTTTTATAATTAACTTATCTTTTTCTCAAGTTGGAGGGTTGTCTGCCTCTAAATTAGGAACTTATTGTGTTGAAACAGTTCCTGCACAAGCAATTGAATTTGAACCTGCTTTTAGTTTTGCTTCAACAACTTCGTACTTTAATCAAGATGGTGATGTTTATGACCTTTTTATGTCAGATGATAGTATTCAGCATTTTGCATCAACAGGTTTTCGATTTAGTTACGGATTATTTAAAAACTTTGAGATAGGAGTAACAATTCCTGTTGATATTAGCACTCTTAGTCTTGGAATAAAATATAAATTACCAATTGACAGCAAAGTTGAGTTTGGATTAATGGCAGGATATAACGGAATATATGGCAATGATGTTTATGTGAAAAGAAATAGTGTGCATGAATCTACATCTGCTTATGCATTTGGTTTAATAGTTTCTTATCCATTTTCTGAGAAATTAAGTGCTGATTTTAATGCTCAATATCAAACACATATTAATAAAACTGTAACAAATCATAAAGAAGGAATTTATTTAAGCTCAGATATAGGTTATTATTTGTTTGAGAATATTAACTTTATCACCGGATTTTCTTATAGTTTTAGAAATAATGATGATGATAATTTAAATTCGTATTTATTTACATTAAATCCCGGTATTGCAATTGAAAAAGCTGAAAGATTTATTTTGGTATTAAATTCACCAATTGATTTATTTGGAAAAAATGAATATAAAACAACCGGATTTGGTTTGGCTTTAACAATTTTATTAAACTAATTTTAGAAGGGATACCTTTTGTGTTTTAATCCAAAAAGTGGTTTCCTAATTTAAAACTAATTAACAAAACTTAATAAATAATAATAAAATGAATAAAAACTTTTTTATAATAGGTGCTATACTAGGAGGACTTGCAGTTGCAATAGGTGCGTATGGTGCACATGGAGGTGCAAAATATATGACTGCCGAAACTACAATTACTTTTGGTAAAGCAGTTAAATATCAAATGCATCATGCACTTGCTTTACTAATAGTTGCATTAGCATATTTACAATTTCCTAAACAGGAAAAACTTTTAACTTTTGCAGGATATTCTTTTCTTGGAGGAATTTTATTTTTTTCAGGTAGTTTATACATAATTGTATTTGGCGGAATTAAAATGGGATATGTAACACCACTTGGAGGAACATTGTTTGTATTAGGTTGGTTATTACTTGCTTATGCAGCTTTTAAAGATAAGAAGAAAGAAGAATAAATTTTAATGAAAGAGTTTAGCAAAGTTATTCTTGTTGATGAGAATGATAATGAAGTTGGTACAGAAGAAAAATTAAAAGCTCATATTGAAGGAAAACTTCATAGAGCTTTTTCTATTTTTTTGTTTAATGATAAAAATGAAATGCTTTTACAACAAAGAGCATTAAGTAAGTATCATTCAGGAGGTTTGTGGACAAATACCTGTTGTAGTCATCCCCAGCCAAATAGTACTATTGAGCATGATATTGCCGATAGGTTACTTTTTGAGATGGGAATAGTTTGTAAATTAACTTGGCAATTTAGTTTTAAGTATAAAGCAGTTTTCGATGACGGAATTACCGAAAATGAATATGACCATGTTTTTACAGGATATTATGATGATGCTCCAATTCCAAACCCCGAAGAAGTTGAAAGTTGGAAGTGGATTTCAGTTTCTGAACTTAAAGAAGATATTTTAATAAATCCGCAAAAATATACTGAGTGGTTTAAGGTTGCATTACCAATAGTTCTTGAAAAAATAAATTTGCAGAAATAAACATCTAAACAAACTCTTTTATTCAATTATTCCATATTTTTTCATTAAAAATGAAGCATTAAGGTTTTGGCTAATGCCATCTTTAATTTTATAGTCAAAAACAAGCTCATTATTTATTATTTCAACTTCAAAACGTTTGTTTGAAATATTATTTGGATACTTCTCTATAAGTTTGCCAAGTTGTATATCGTGTGTAGCAACTAAACCTGCCACATTATATTTTATAAGTTGCTTAATTAATTCGTAAGAACCTTTATGCTTATCTTTTGAATTTGTTCCTCTTAGCATTTCATCAATAATTACAAAAAGTTTATTTCCGGCTTTAAGGCTATCTGTAATTTTTTTTAATCTCATTAATTCAGCATAAAAATAAGATTCGTTTTTTTGTAAAGAATCATTTGTTCTTACACTTGTATAAATTTGAATGGGCGAAAATGTCATTTCTTTTGCACAAACATGGGTTCCTAAAGTTCCTAAAATTAAATTAATTCCAATGGTTCTTAAAAATGTACTTTTTCCTGCCATATTTGCTCCTGTAACTATTGTAATTTTTTGTAAACCTTCAATCTTAAAATTATTAGTAACAATTTTGTTCGTATCAATTAGAGGATGACCAC
>JAADEE010000033.1 GCA_013153575.1 Chlorobiota bacterium | reverse complement strand
TTATGTCCTATAATAATTCCTTTTTGCGATTTTCGTTCAACATAAATAATACTTCTTATTCTTATAATTTTATCATCTTCTTTAAATTCTTCAACTTCAACTTCTACCGAATAAGGAATTTCTTTTTTATATCTTATTAAAATTTTTTCTCTTATAATTTCAGAAACAAAAAAACGTTCTGTTTTATCAGTTAATTGGTCTTTTGGAAAATATGGAGGATTAACCGGTGCAAGTTCTAAAATTCGATTAAATAAATTCTTAACATTAAAATTTTCGAGTGCCGATGTTGGAAAAATTTCAGCTTTTGGTAATGCTTTTTCCCATTTATTAACGTGCTTAACAATATCTTCTTGGCTTGACAAATCTATTTTATTAAGAACAAGCAAAACAGGAACCTTTGTTTTTTTTACTTTCTCTAAAAACTCTTGATTTTTATCTGTTTTTTCATAAATATCTGTTACATAAACAATTATATCAGCATCAATCAATGCTGTTTCAGAAAATTTAAGCATTGCCTCTTGAAGTTTATAATGAGGTTTTATAACTCCGGGAGTATCTGAAAAAACTAATTGAAAATCTTCACCATTTACAATACCTTTTATATTATGCCTTGTTGTTTGCGATTTTGATGTTATTATTGAAAGTTTTTCTCCAACAAATTGGTTCATTAAAGTTGACTTTCCAACATTTGGATTTCCTATAATATTTACGAATGCTGCTTTGTGTTCCATTATAAAGTATTGGTTTAGTAAATTTTATTAATTATTGTATCAGAACTTTGCGTAAAATATTCTTTACTTCTTGCTCCTTTTACAGGAAGTTTTATTGTATATGTTTTTTTATATTTGTTTGTTAAAAAATTATCGCGTAACCAAGGATTAAAATATTTTAACATTTTATAATTTGTATTGAAATGTTTTGCATAATCGGCAAAATTAGTAACCGAAGAATCAAGTTCTACTTCGTAAGTTGGAATTATAGGATATAAATCTTTTTCTCTGAACCTAAATCCATAATCTTGCGGATTGCTTAAAATAAGTTTAAAAGCAATAATTCTGTAAACGTATCTTGATGTTTCTGAATTTAAAAGTAAATCGTAATAATTACTTATTTTTTGCTTAGCAATTTGCTTGTTTAAGTTTCCTTGTCCTGTGTTATATGATGCTGCAACCATTGCCCAGTCATGATATTTTCTGTGAGCATCTTTTAAATATTTACAAGCTGCAACTGTTGCTTTTTCAAGATTATAGCGTTCGTCAACTTCTTTATTAATTTCTAAACCATAACTTTTACCTGTTGTTTTTAAAAATTGCCAAAAACCTTTTGCTCCTGATGGAGAAACTACATCTGTTAAACCACTTTCGGTAACTGCAAGGTATTTAAAATCATCATGAATACCGTTTTCTTTAAGTATTTTTTCAATTATAGGAAAATAACGATGTGCTCTTTTTAAATACAAGAAAGTTTCTGAATGCCAGTAAGTTATCTTATGCAATTCTTTATCAAGTGCTTCTCTTACATCAAAATTTTCAATTGGTACGTGTTCTCCTGCAAAAGTTATACTATCAGGCATTGGAAGTGCATAAACTGAATATGTGCTATCACGTAATTTATTATATTTTATATCTTCATCTTTGTAATGAATTTTTGCAAAAATAAAAATACTTACAATTCCTATTATCGCAAAGCTTATAGTAAGGGTTGTTGTTATTTTTTTCATTTATGTTTAATATTTTTTCAAAAATAATTCAAGGCTTCACTTTAATTTTGCAAAAATAGTGAAACCTTGACTTTTTAAACAGTTACATTTTTTTTAAAACAAATAAAGTTATTATTCAATTATTACAGCTCTACCTTCTTCAACATCATTAATAACTTTTTTATATTTTGTTTCAACAGTTCTGCCATCGGAGTATCTTACTTTTACCATATCATTTCTTCCGATTTTTTTACCAACTCTAACAGGCTCAATTCTTTTCTTTTCTTGCCCTTGTGCTTGTCCTTGAGATTGTCTTTCGTATTCTTCTTTTTCTGTATCGTACTTGCTAATATCAAGTTTTTGAACACGCCCTTGTTGAATATCGCTTGCATCATGTGTATGTAATTTTGCTTTAAGTAAAGCATTTACAACTGTTTTGTTATTTTTATCAAGCATATTCTTAAATAATTCATAAGATTCAAACTTATAAATTAACAATGGGTCTTTTTGTTCATAAGAAGCATTTTGCACAGATTGTTTCAAATCATCCATTTCACGAAGATGTTCTTTCCATGAAACATCAATTGTTGAAAGTACAATTTGTTTTTCAAATTCTGTTGCAACTTCTTTTCCGTTTGAGTTATATGCTTTTTCTAAATCAACAATAATATGATATACTGAAATACCATCGGTAATTGGAACATCAATATTTTTATATTGTCCACGCATTGTTTCGTAAACATTTTTAATTACAGGAAATGCTTGTTCCACAATATTTTGCTTACGTCTTTTATAATCTTCAACAACAACTTCAAATATTTTATCAGTTATTACTTCAGGTTTTTCATCTTTAAATTCATCTTCTGTAATTGGTGGTTCAATTGCAAGTGTACGGAATAAATCCATTTTAAAGTCTTCATAATCAAAGCCATAATTTTCATTTACAACACTAACGCAAGTATCATAAATCATATTTGCAAGGTCAACTGTTAAACGGTCGCCATGCAAAGCATGTCTTCTTAATTTATAAACAACTTCTCTTTGAGAATTCATAACATCATCATATTCAAGAAGTCGTTTACGAATACCAAAGTTGTTTTCTTCAACTTTTTTCTGAGCTCTTTCAATAGATTTAGAAATCATAGAATGTTGAATTACTTCACCTTCTTCAAGTCCCATTCTATCCATTAATTTTGAGATTTTATCAGAACCGAACATTCTCATTAAATCATCTTCTAATGAAACAAAGAATTGTGAAGAACCCGGATCTCCTTGTCTTCCTGCACGACCACGAAGCTGACGGTCAACACGACGAGAGTCATGTCTTTCAGTACCTATAATTGCAAGACCACCGGCTTTTTTTACTTCATCAGAAAGTTTAATATCTGTACCTCTACCTGCCATGTTTGTTGCAATTGTAACAACTCCGGCTTTTCCTGCATCAGCAACAATATCTGCTTCTTTTTTATGAAGTTTTGCATTAAGAACATTATGTTCAATTTTACGCATTTTCAATGTTCTTGAAAGAAGTTCTGATATTTCAACAGAAGTTGTCCCAACAAGAACAGGACGACCTGCTTTTACCAAATCATTTATTTCATAAATTACAGCATTATATTTTTCACGTTTTGTTTTATAAACTTTATCAATACGATCATCACGAATAATAGGCAAGTTTGTAGGGATAACAGTTACATCAAGCTTATAAATATCCCAAAATTCACCTGCTTCTGTTTCTGCAGTACCAGTCATTCCTGCAAGTTTGTGGTACATTCTGAAATAATTCTGTAAAGTAATTGTTGCAAATGTTTGTGTTGATGCTTCAACTTTTACATTTTCTTTTGCCTCAATTGCTTGATGAAGTCCGTCGGAATATCTACGACCTTCCATTATACGTCCTGTTTGTTCATCAACAATTTTAACTTGACCATCAATTACAACATATTCAACATCTTTCTCGAACATTGTATATGCTTTAAGTAATTGGTTCATAGCATGAACTCGAACAGTTTTTGTAGAATAATCCGTAAGCAACTCATCCTTAGCAATTAATATTTCTTTTTCTGATAAATCAGAAGCTTCTAATTCTGCAATTTCAGTTCCTATATCAGGCAAAACAAAGAAGTCTTTATCATCAATTTCTTTAGATATTAAATCGATACCTTTATCTGTTAATTCAACGGAGTTGTTTTTTTCATCAATTACAAAATATAATTCATCTGTAATTTCAGGCATTCGTTTTGCATTTTCTGCTAAATATATATTTTCGGTATTGTATAGCAAAGTTTTCATACCTTCTTCACTAAGGAACTTAATAATTGCCTTATTTTTTGGTAAACCTTTGTGTGCACGAAGAAGATAAATTGCTCCTTTTTCTCTTTCTTTTTTATCGTCTGATTTTATTAATTTCTTAGCATCTGTAAGAAGTTGAGTAACAAGTTGTTTTTGATATTTGAATAATTGCTCAACCTTAGGTCTTAATTCTTTAAAAAGTTCTTCGTCTTTTGATTGTCCGTCACGTTGAACTGCACCGGAAATAATAAGAGGTGTTCTTGCATCATCAATTAAAACAGAGTCTACCTCATCTACTATAACATAGTTATGTCTTCTTTGCACAAGGTCGCTTGGACTTAAAGCCATATTATCTCTAAGATAATCAAAACCAAATTCATTATTTGTTCCGAATGTTATATCTGCTTGGTATGCTTTTCTTCTTGCATCAGAATTTGGTTGATGTTTATCAATACAATCAACTCTTAATCCATGAAATTCATATAGAGTTCCCATCCATTCTGCATCTCTTTTTGCAAGATAATCGTTTACTGTTACCATATGCACTCCCCTACCTGTCAATGAGTTAAGAAATACAGGTAATGTTGCAACAAGTGTTTTTCCTTCTCCTGTTGCCATCTCTGCAATTTTACCTTGATGCAAAACTATTCCTCCTATAAGTTGAACATCGTAATGCACCATCTCCCAAGTAATTTCAGTTCCTCCTGCAATCCATTTATTATGGTAAATTGCTTTATCTCCTTCAATAACTATATCATCACGTTTTGCGGCAAGTTCTCTATCGAAGTCTGTTGCTGTAACTTTTATTTCTTCATTTTCTTTAAAGCGTCTTGCAGTTTCTTTAATAATTGCAAATGCTTGCGGAATAAGTTCGTTTAACTTATCTTCAATTTTATCATCAATTGCTTCTTCAAGTTTATCAATTTTTTTATAAACTTCTTCTCTTTGAAGCATATCAAATTTATCGGCTTCAATATCTGCTTTTAAAGCATCTATTTCTTCTTGCTCTTCTTTAAAGAAATCTTTTATTTCTTTTTTTAAGTCTTTGGTTTTTTGCCTCAATTGGTCATTTGATAATGTAGAAAGTTTTGAAAATTCTTCATTAATTTTTTTCACAATGGGCATAATTTTTTTTATATCTTTTTCAGATTTATCCCCAAGAAATGTTTTTAATATTTTTTCTAAAAATGCCATATTATATTGATTATTTTCTATTTATTATTTTCGATTTCTAAAAAGTAAAACACTTAATTAGTTATTATGAACAATTTTAGTAATATTTATAATTACTTCAACAGCTTTTTCTAATGATTGCAATGGAATATACTCATATTTTCCATGAAAATTATGTCCTCCTGTAAAAATATTAGGACAAGGTAATCCCATATATGAAAGTCGTGAGCCATCAGTTCCACCACGTATTGGTTTTATTTTAGGTTTTACATTTGCATCTTTCATTGCTTGTTTTGCAAAGTCAACAATATGCATAACCGGTTCAATTTTTTCACGCATATTATAATAGCTATCCTTTATTTCAAGTTTTATTAGCTCTTTATGATGCGATTTATTTAATAATTCTGCAACATGAATAACATGCTCTTTCATTTCTTCGAACTTTGTTCTGTCATGGTCGCGAATTATGTAAGTCATTTTTGTTTCATCTATTGTACCTGAAATATCCATTAAATGATAAAATCCTTCGTATCCATCGGTATGTTCAGGACGTTTAATGTTTGGCAACATTGAATGAAACTCATGAGCTACGTTTATTGAATTAATCATCTGATTTTTTGCAGTTCCCGGATGCACATTTCTTCCTGCTATTGTAACAGAAAGACTTGCTGCATTAAAGTTTTCATATTCTAATTCGCCGATTTCACCTCCATCAATTGTGTATGCAAATTCTGCATTAAAAAAATCTACATCAAAATGGTCAGCACCTCTGCCTATTTCTTCGTCGGGTGTAAAAGCAATTTTAATATCTCCATGTTTAATTTCAGGATGCTTTTGCAAATATTCAATTGCTGTCATTATTGATGCAATACCCGCTTTATCATCTGCACCAAGTAATGTTGTTCCATCAGTTGTTATAATTGTTTGCCCTTTGTATTTTGTAAGTTCCGGAAAATCTTTTGGTGAAAGAATTATGTTTTCTTTTTCATTTAAAATAATATCTTCTCCATTATAATCTTCGTGAATTTGAGGGTTTACATTTTCACCACTTGTATCAGGTGCTGTATCCATATGTGCAATAAAACCTATTGCAGGAACTTTCTTATCTGAATTTGCCGGCAATGTTGCATATAAATAACATTTATCTGTTAATTTTATATTTGAAAGTTCTAAATCTTCTAATTCTTTTTGCAACTCTTTTGCTAATTCAAATTGCTTTACAGTGCTTGGTGTACTGTTAGATTCAGGATTTGATTTTGTATCAAACTTAATGTATTTTAGGAACTTATATTTTACTTGGTTCATTATTTTTAAGTTATAAAGGTTAATGTTAAAAAGATTAAAATTTTAAATTTATACTTTTTTCGAATATCTGCAAGTCATCGTATCACTACCTTAATTAATAGGTGTTTGTAACATTATATTTTCATTTTAAATAAGATAGTAATACGATAGCTATCAGCAAATTAAACAATTTTAAAGCTTTTTATTTTCAATAATATCAATTTTAATTTTATTATCTGCTACTCCAACTTTAATTTCATCTCCTTCTGAAATTTTTGCTTCAATAATTACTTCTGCCATTTCATCTTCGAGATATTTTTGAATTGCTCTTTTTAATGGTCTTGCTCCATATTTTACGTCAAGTCCTTTTTCTGCAATAAATTCTTTTGCTTCTTTGGTTATGTTAAGTTTGTATCCTAAATCATCAATACGGCTATAAAGACCTTTAAGTTCAATATCAATAATTTTAAAGATATGTTCTTTTTTAAGTGTACTGAACATTATAACATCATCAATTCTATTTAAAAACTCTGGTGCAAATGTTCTTTTAAGTGCTTTTGTAATAACACTTTTGCTTTGTTCTTCATCATTATTATTTCCAAATCCTATTCCTTTTCCAAATTCTGCAAGTTTTCTTGCTCCTACATTTGAGGTCATAATAATTACTGTGTTCTTAAAGTCAACTCGTCTTCCTAAACTGTCGGTAAGTTGTCCATCATCAAATACTTGCAGTAGAATATGAAAAACATCAGGATGTGCTTTTTCAATTTCATCAAGGAGTACTACTGAATATGGTTTTCTTCTTACTTTTTCGGTAAGTTGTCCTCCATCTTCATGACCAACATATCCCGGAGGTGCTCCAATAAGTCTTGAAACTGAAAATTTTTCCATATATTCGCTCATATCAATTCTAATAAGAGCTTCTTCTGTATCAAATAAAAACTCTGAAAGTTTTTTTGCAAGATGTGTTTTTCCTACTCCTGTTGGTCCTAAGAAAATAAATGAACCAATAGGCTTGCTTGGGTCTTTAAGTCCTGCACGATTTCTTTGAATTGCTTTTACAATTTTTTCAACTGCTTCGTCTTGCCCAATTACTTTGTCTTTTAATTTTGATTTCATTTCAAGCAAACGAACGCTTTCTGCTTTTGCAATTCTTGTTGCAGGAATTCCTGTCATCATTGCAACTACTTTTTCAACTTCGGGTTGGTCAACAGTATCTCTGTTTAATGATAAGTTTTCTGACCATTGTTTTTTTGCTTTTTCTAATTCTTCAAGTAATTTTCTTTCAGTATCACGTATTGATGCTGCAAGTTCAAATTCTTGATTGTTAATTGCATTTTGTTTTTCAATTTTTAACTCTTCTATTCTTTTTTCTATTTCTTCAATATTTTCAGGCACTTTTAAATTCATTATATGAACTCTTGAACCTGCTTCGTCAAGTGCATCAATTGCTTTATCGGGCAAATGTCTATCACTTATATACCTGTCTGTAAGTTTTACACATGCTTCAAGTGCATCGTCGGTATAAATTACATTATGATGGTCTTCGTATTTATCTTTAATATTGTTAAGAATTTCTTTTGTTTCTTCAACAGTGGTTGGATCAACCATTATTTTTTGAAATCTGCGTTCTAATGCTCCATCTTTTTCAATATGCTGACGATATTCGTTTAAGGTTGTTGCTCCAATTGTTTGAATTTCTCCTCTTGCAAGTGCAGGTTTTAACATATTTGATGCATCTAATGAACCACTTGCTCCTCCTGCTCCGATTATTGTATGAATTTCATCAATAAAAAGTATAACATCAGGATTGTCAATTAGCTCGTTTAGAATTGCTTTCATTCTTTCTTCAAACTGACCTCTGTATTTTGTTCCTGCCACAATAGATGCCATATCAAGTGTAACAACTCGTTTGTTAAACAAAACACGCGAAACTGAATTTTCGGTAATTCTTATTGCAAGTCCTTCAACAATTGCAGATTTACCAACACCGGGTTCTCCAATTAAAATAGGATTGTTCTTTTTTCTTCTACTTAAAATTTGAACTAATCTTTCAATTTCATTTTGACGCCCAACAATAGGATCAAGTTTTCCATCAATTGCTGCTTTTGTTAGATCTGTTCCAAAACTATCGAGAACAGGTGTATCACTGTCTGATTTTTTATTTTTACGTCTTCTGCTTTCTTCAAATTCTTCTTCATCATCTTCTTCATAATCATCATCGTCATCAATGTCATCAGCATTTCCTGCTTGACCAATAATCATACTTATGAGAATATCTTTTACTTTTTCATAGCTTAAATCATTCTCTTTAAATATGTTAAATATAATTCCTTGTTCGTTTTGCTCTTCTTTTAAAATTGCTAAAATAAGATGGTCGGGGGTTGCTTGTTTTTCTTCAAAATCTTTGGTTTCAAACCAAATAAATTTTAAAGTTCTTGCAGTTGATTTTAATAATGGAATTTCTTCTTGATGTTTTTCGTTAATATCTTTATCCATTATTTTATTTTCAATTGATTTTTTAATAAGGTTTAAATCAATACCTAAATCAACCAAAATTTGTAATATATTTGATTTGCCATCTCTTAATAATCCAAGAAATAAGTGTTCATTGCCAATATAATCGTTTCCTAATCTTACAGCTTCTTCTCTGCTGTATGAAAGAACTTTTTTTAAATGTTTCGAGTATTTTCTATTCATTTTTATTTTTACTTTTTAGAACTTACAAAGTTAAAAAAAACTGCTTATTAAAAGCTGATTTTGTATAGTTTTTAACACAAATTGAGCGATTAACTAAAAGATAATCGCTCAATTAAATAATTTTAAATTTTTTATTTTATTTTTCGTCTTTGCTTTCTTCTTTTTCTTCAACTTTATCGTCTTCTTTATTGAATTCTAAAATGTTATTTTCAACTAAAAGATTATACCATTTTAAAACTTTTTTCATATCTGAAACGTATACCCTATCTTTGTCATAATCAGGAAGTACAGATTCAAAATATGCTTTAATTTCTTCTGAACTTGCTTTTTTAGGATTTATTGCTTTTTTGCCTCCTTCTTTTTCGTAAATATTTTTAAAAACATCTTCTAATTTTACATCTTCGTCGTTTGTAAAAATAGAAATGTCGTTTAGTGAACTAATTTGCTCTGATGCAAATGCACTTGTTCTTTTACCATCTGTTATTGATTCAATAACTATACCTGTTTTTGATTGAGCAATGTGCTTGTATAAGCCAGGTTTTCCTCCGATTGATAATATCTTACTTAACTCCATAATTTTATAAATTTGTGCAAATGTAATTTTTATTTTTTATCTCAGAAATTTTATTGTGAAGAAATGTTAAAACGATTATGCTTATTTTTTATTATTTATTTAATCATCTTTTTATGAATTTTAATAATTTGAGGTAGTATTAATTTCTTATCATCATTATATATTACAAAATCTGACCTTTTAACTTTTTCTTTATCAGATATTTGATTTAAAATTCTTGCTTTAACTTCTTTGTATGTTGAGCCATCTCTTTTTATAACACGCTCTATTCTAATATCCTCAGGTGCTGTAACTGTAATTATAAAATCTACATTTTTATGCATACCGCTTTCAAAAAGTATTGCATTTTCTTTAATTACATAAGTTGTTTTTTGTTGAGAAACCCATTTTTTAAAATGATTTATAACAACAGGGTGTACAACAGAGTTTACAAATTCTAATTTTTGCTTATCGTTAAAGATTATGTTTGCAAGAAATTTTCTGTTTAAAGTATTATTTAAGTAAACTTCTGAACCAAATTCTGAAATTAATTTTTCTTTAATCTCAGAACTTGAATTCATAAGTTTTTTTGCTTCAATATCAGAATTATAAACAGGGATATTAAATGTGGCAAATACTTTTGATACAATTGATTTTCCGCTCCCTATTCCTCCTGTTAAGCCTATTATTTTCATTTTTGTAAATCTTAATAATGAAAAGCACTTTTACCCAAGAACTCTCTTAAAATAGATGTTGGTGGTATTTCATCTTCATCTATTATATCTTTAAAATATGAAAATAATTTTAAAAGACGTTTTGCTTCTGAATGAACTGTTTCAGCTTGATTTACAGACTTTAATAATGGCTCTGCATGTTTTTTTAATACTGCAAGTTCATATAAAAGTGCGGAATTAAACATTATATCAGCTTCTTCTTGGAAAGGAAAAATATTTTTTTCTTCACCTCGTCTTACACTTTCCCATCGTTTTAAAGTATCAGTTACACTGTAATTCCTGTATTTATGGTCGCGTATTATTCTCCTAATCAACCTATTATCTGTTGTAGGAATTCTATTATGTCCATCAATTCCTATTTGTGTAAGTGCCGAAATGTATATTTTATATTTTATTTTACTATCAATATTTGCTGTAAGTTTAGGATTGAGTGCATGTATTCCTTCTGCAATAAAAATTGTATCATCATCGGCTTTCATAAAAGTTCCATCGTAATATCGTTCTCCTGTTTCAAAACTAAATTTTGGCATTTCAACAGTCTTTCCGGCTTTTAAATCATTAATATTTTCATTAAAAGTTTTAATATCTAATGCTTCTAATGCTTCAAAATCATATTCGCCATTTTCATCTACCGGAGTTTTATCTCTATTTACAAAATAATTATCTAATGAAATTTGCACAGGTTTTAAACCTGCAACTTTCAATTGAACTGCTAAACGTTTTGAAAATGTTGTTTTACCTGACGAAGTTGGACCTGCAACTAAAATTAACTTAACATTTCCTCTATTTTTAATTTTTTCAGCTATTCCAGCAATCTTTTTTTCATGTAATGCTTCTGAAATTTTAATTAATTCGCCTTCATTTTTATTTATAATTTGCTCATTTAATCTTCCAACATTTGCAGTATTAAGAATTTCAACCCAAGTTTTATGTTCTTCTAAAATGTCAAACATTTTATCTTGCTTAACGAAAGGTAACAACTCTGTTGGTTTTTTTCGGTTTGGAATTTTTAACAGCATTCCATCATAAAGCTGAATTAAATCAAAGGTTTTTAAAAATCCTGTTGAAGGTGCAAGATACCCATAAAAATAATCGTACAAATCACCAAGTGAGTAAATGCACGTATAAAGAGCAGGACTTTGTTTGAAAAGCAAAGCTTTTTCTGTATAATTATTTTCTTCAAATATTTTAATTGCCTCAGTGTTTGGAATTTCATTTCTTACAAAAGGCATATCTGCATCAATAATTTCAATCATTTTTTTCTTTATTTCAACAACTTTTTCAACTTGCCCTGTTAAATCTATACCGGACAGCTGACAAAAGTAACCTTTTGATACTGAATGTTCTATCATAACATCAACATCTTTGTACAATGTTTTTACTGCTTTCATTAAAACAAAATACAATGAGCGGAAATACATTCTCATTCCATCAATATGTGTTATGTCAATAAATTCAACAACATGTGGTCTTATTATTCTGTATGAAAGTTCTTGTAGTTCATTATCTACAAGTGCTCCTATAATTGGATAATCTTTTGTAATTTTCTGGTCTTTAATTATTTCATGTAAACTTGTTCCAAAGTCATATTCTTTTGTTTGTTTTGTATTTTTACAAATTATCTTCATATCTTATCTTTCTTTTTTAATTATTATTTTATTTT
>JAADEE010000172.1 GCA_013153575.1 Chlorobiota bacterium | reverse complement strand
TAAAATTAATTCAAACTTTAAACTTGAGTATAAAAAAGATATAAAAATCAATGATAAAATCATTTCTATTTCTGATAATTCAGAAGAAGTTTTTATGCTGAAAAATTCAGGAGATTTAATGAGTTATGATTTCAATACCGGAAACCAAAAAGAATTACCGGTATATAAACTTAACAAAAACTTTAAAGTTATTGAAGATAATATTGCTTGCTATTCCGGAAATTTGCATAGTATTTGGTTGCAAAACTATGTAACAGGAGAAAAAAGCAAAATTAAACTTCCTGTTAAAACTGAAATTATACGGGCAACTTTAGGAAAAAATAAAGTTTTCTTTTTTAACAGAAACAAAGTTTACATATCTAAAATCACAAAAAACAATTAATCATCAGCAACTTACCATTAGCAGAACGTTTAAGACCAAAAAATTTAAGTGGTTACATCGGGCAAGAACATCTTGTTGGAAAAGATGCTGTTTTGCGAAAAATTATTGAAAGTGGTAATATTCCATCATTCATTTTATGGGGACCACCCGGAGTTGGAAAAACAACACTTGCAAAAATTATTGCCAACACACTTGAAAGACCATTTTACACATTAAGTGCTGTAAGTTCAGGAGTTAAAGATGTCCGTGAAGTTATAAAAAAAGCAAAAAGTCAAGCATTTTTTAATCGCCCAAATCCTATTCTTTTTATTGATGAAATTCATAGGTTTAGCAAGTCGCAACAAGACTCACTTCTTGGAGCAGTTGAAGAAGGAGTAATTACTTTAATTGGAGCAACTACTGAAAATCCTTCTTTTGAAGTTATAAGTCCATTACTATCAAGATGCCAAGTTTATGTTTTAAAATCATTAGAAAAAAAAGATTTAGAACAACTCCTTAAAAATGCTTTAGAAAATGACCTAGAACTTTTAAAAAAGAAGATTAAAATTGAAGAAACAAATGCATTATTTTTACATTCCGGAGGAGATGCTCGCAAACTTTTGAATATTATTGAACTTGTTGTTAATTCTTTTTCTGAAAAAGAAGAAATTATAATTAATGATGAAAATGTTGTAAGAAATTTGCAAAGTAAACTTGCAACCTATGATAAAAATGGCGAAATGCATTATGATATAATTTCGGCATTTATAAAATCAATTCGTGGTAGCGACCCAAATGCTGCGGTTTATTGGCTTGCCAGAATGATTGAAGGCGGAGAAGATGTAAAATTTATTGCAAGGCGTTTAATTATTCTTGCATCAGAAGATATTGGTCTTGCAAATCCTAATGCTTTACTAATTGCAAATAATTGTTTTAGTGCAGTTAATGTTATTGGTTTTCCTGAATCTAGGATTATACTTTCAGAAGCAACAATTTATTTAGCAAATTCTCCCAAAAGTAATTCTGCATACCAAGCAATAAATCAAGCACAAGAGCTGGTTAAGAAAACGGGCAACCTTCCTGTTCCTTTACATCTTAGAAATTCGCCAACAAAACTTATGAAAGAACTAGGTTATGGCAAAGATTATAAATACTCACATTCTTACAAAGATAATTTTGTTGAGCAAGAATTTTTGCCAAATGAAATAAAAAATACTTTACTTTACGAACCACAAAACAACCCCCATGAAAACAAAACAAAAGATTTAATTAAAAAACGTTGGGGAAATAAATATAAAAAATGATGATAAATTCAATACCAAACATTAAACATACAGAATCGGGCAATTTTTTTCTACTTGCAGGACCTTGTGTAGTTGAAAGTGAAGAAAATGTTTTTGAAATAGCAAAACATCTTATAAAAGTTACGGATAAATTAAAAATACCGTTTATTTTTAAAGCATCTTTTAAAAAAGCAAATCGTTCACGAATTGATTCTTTTACAGGAATTGGAGATGAAAAAGCTCTAAATATTCTTAAAAAAGTTAGAACAAAACTTAATGTTCCTGTTGTAACAGATATTCACACAGAGCAAGATGCTTACAAAGCTGCTGAATATGTTGATGTTTTGCAAATTCCGGCTTTTCTTTCAAGACAAACAGATTTGCTTATTGCTGCTGCAAAAACAGGAAAAGTTGTGAATATAAAAAAAGGACAATTTATGTCGCCTGATGCTATGCAATTTGCAGTGCAGAAAGTTAAAGATGCCGGGAATAACACTATTATGCAAACCGATAGAGGCACAATGTTTGGATATGGAGATTTAATTGTTGATTTTCGTTCTGTGCCAATTATGCAAAAAAATAAATTTCCGGTGGTTGTTGATGTTACACATTCGTTACAGCAACCAAATACAACAAGCGGAGTAACAGGAGGACAGCCCGAAATGATTGAAACAATTTCGAAAGCAGCTATTGCAGTAGGAGCTGATGGGATTTTTATGGAAACACATCCAAATCCTGCCGAAGCAAAATCTGATGGGGCAAATATGCTTAATTTAACTCATGTTGAAGACCTTTTAACAAAACTAGTTAAAATAAGAAAAGTAATTTCAACGTTTTAAAAATTATGGTTAAACAAATTATATTTATTGTATTAATGTTTGTTGCAAATGTTTCTTTTTCGCAAAAAGGGACATTAAAAATTATTGTAACAGGTATTAAAAGCAATAACGGAACTATAAATGTTGCTTTGTATAATGAAGAAGGAAAATCAGGGTTTCTTAAAAATATAGAAACTGCATACCAAAAGAAAATTGTAAAAATAAGCGATAAAAAAGCAAGTATAATTTTCACAAATATTCCTTATGGAACTTATGCAATTTCTCTTTTTCAAGATGAAAACACCAACATGAAACTTGACAGAACTAATGTTGGTATTCCTGTTGAATCCTGGGGTGTTTCAGGAAATACAAAAGGAATTGCCCCTCCCAAATTTAAAGATGCAAAGTTTGATTTCAAAGAAAAAAATAAAATACTAACAATTAAAATGAGAGTTTTTTTTAGAAAATAATCATGTTATGCAATTAATTGTGTGATTTATAACATGTTTATTGTTTCAATAAAACAAAACAGGTAAAAAAATATTTAAAATTTAGTACATTTACATCAAATTTATAAAACAAATAAAAATGAAAGATATAAAACAATACATTGAGGATAATAAAGACCGTTTTTTAGAAGAACTTTTTGGTTTAATAAGAATTCCATCAATTAGCTCAGAAGAAGCACATAAGCCTGATATGTATAAGGCTGCTGAATATTGGAAAAAATCAATACTTGATGCAGGTGCAGATATGGCACAAGTTATGGAAACAGAAGGAAATCCGGTAACTTATGGTGAAAAAATAATTGATGCAAATTTACCAACAGTTTTGGTTTATGCACATATGGATGTTATGCCTGTTGACCCTATTGAGTTATGGGACAGTCCTCCTTTTGAACCGGAGATTAGAGATGGTAAAATTTATGCAAGAGGTGCAGATGATGATAAAGGGCAAGGTTTTATGCATGCCAAAGCATTTGAATATATGGTAAAAACAAATCAGTTACCATGTAATGTGAAGTTTATTATTGAAGGTGAAGAAGAAATAGGTTCACCAAATCTTCGTAAGTTTATGGAAGAAAATAAAGAACTTCTTAAAGCAGATGTTATTTTAGTTTCCGATACAGGAATGATTGCACCGGATATACCATCAATAACAACAGGATTAAGAGGCTTAACTTATATGGAAGTTGAAGTAACAGGTCCTAATAAAGATTTACATTCAGGTTTATTTGGTGGTGCAGTAGCAAACCCTGCAAATGTTCTTACAAAACTTCTTGCAAGTTTAATTGATGAAGATGGTAAAATTACAATTAAAGGTTTTTATGATGATGTAATTGAAGTTAGCAAAGAAGAAAGAGCCGAAATGGCAAAAGCACCATATAATGAAGAAGAGTATAAAAAAGCCCTTGATGTTGAAGAACTTGCCGGAGAAAAAGGTTATTCAACAAATGAAAGAACAGGAATAAGACCGGCACTTGATATTAATGGAATTTGGGCAGGTTATACAGGAGAAGGTGCAAAAACTGTAATTCCATCAAAAGCATATGCAAAAGTTTCAATGAGGTTGGTTCCAAACCAAGATAATGTTAAAATTGCAAAATTATTTGAAGAGCATTTTAAAGCAATTGCACCAAAATCTGTTAAAGTTAAAGTTAGTTTCCTTCATGGAGGGCAAGGTTATGTTTCACCAATTAATATTACAGGATATAAAGCTGCAGAAAAAGCATACACTGATGTATTTGGCAAAAAACCTGTTCCTGTAAGAAGTGGAGGAAGTATTCCAATTATTTCAACATTTGAAGAGGTGCTTGGAATTAAGTCTATTTTAATGGGATTTGGTTTGGAAAGTAATGCAATTCACTCACCAAATGAAAATAATCCTTTAGAAATGTTCTATAAAGGAATTGAAACAATACCATTGTTTTATAAGTATTATGCTGAAATGATGGCAACAGTTTAAATCATTTAAATTAAGAAATGCTTGTTATCAAATTCTCGTTAGCAGGCATTTCTTTTTTAATCTTCATAGAAAAATTCTTTTCTAAAATTAACAAGGTTTAATTCTTTTGTAGAACGGGTAAAGGCTGTGTATAACCACCTTAAAAATTCTTTGTTTATCATTTCTTCGGTTAGCCAACCTTGGTCAATAAAAACATTTTTCCACTGACCGCCTTGTGCCTTGTGGCAAGTAATTGCGTAAGCAAACTTTATTTGAAGCGCATTAAAAAACGGATGATTTTTTATTTTTTTATATCTTTTACTTTTGTTTTTTATATCTGCAAAATCTTCTTCAATTTTTGCATAAAGCTCTTTATTTTGTTCATAAGAAAGAGATGCTTTTTCTGAGCTTAAAGTGTCAAGTATAACTTTTACATCAATTTCTACATTATTATAATCATGAAATAATAAAGTAAGGTCGGCAAATCTGTATCCATATCTTTCTGTATATGATTTTATTCTAACAATTTCGGCAATGTCGCCATTTGCAATAAAGTCAATATTGTCATATTTTTCAGCCCAAAAATAATTGTTTTTTACAACCATAACCATGTCGCCAACTGAAATTTCGTCTTCACGAAAAAGAACAGTATTTCTAATTCCCTGATTATATTTATTTGCTATTCTGTTAGAACGACAAATTATTGTAACATCTTTTTCAGAATATTTGCTGTAAGCATCTGATATTTCTTCAATTAATTCTGAACCGGAAACTCTTTTTACATCTTCAAAACCCTCAAGTTTTATTTTAGGAAATCCTTTAAATTTTACATTTGTTTTTTCGTTAAAAGACATACTTTTTTCTAAGATGCTTCTTATTTTTGTTGCATTGTATAAAATTCCGGAGTTTTCTTCTTGCCTTGCAACTTCGGTTAATTCATATTCAATAATATCATAACCATAAAATTCAAGTTCTTTTTTTTCAAGAGCCGGACTAATATCAAGTTTAACAGGTGGAAGCTGTGCTGTGTCGCCAATTAAAATTAGTTTACAAGCTTTTTGGTTATAAACGTATTCTATTAAGTCATCTAATAATCGTCCGCTACCAAAAACAGACTGGTCAAAAGATTGGTTTGCAATCATTGATGCTTCATCAACAATAAAAATTGTATTTGTATGAAGGTTTACATCTAAAGAAAAATTTCCAAAACCGGAGTTTGATGATTGTTGTCGGTATATTTTTTTATGAATTGTAAATGCTTCTTTGTTAGAGTATGTGCTTAAAACTTTTGCAGCTCTTCCTGTTGGAGCAAGTAAAATTGTTTTAAGTTTTAATTTTCGTAATGCTTTTACTAATGCTGCAATTGTGCTTGTTTTTCCTGTTCCTGCATAACCTTTTAAAAGAAATATTTCATTTTCAGATGAGGCTTCTGAAACAAATTCTGCTAACAGCTGAATTAGTTTTTTTTGACTGTTTAATGGTTCATAAACTAAACTGTTAAGTATTTCGTTATAAATGAAATCGTTGAGCATATTAAAAGGTTCAAAATTTTGGAATGTGAATATAAATTTTATTTTACAAAGAAAAATTAATAATTCAATATATTTTTTTTAAATTTGCAAACAAACTAAAAAATTAATAAAAATGACGTTATATATTATTATCTTGATTCTTGGAACAATTGGTGTAGCAATAGTTACATTTACTGAAAAACTTTCAAAAAATCCAATTATAAAATTTGGGTCTTATATTGTATATTTTGCATTAATTGAATTTATATTATACCAAATTACTGATGGAATAGAAATACCTTTACTTATTTTAGGCGTTTTTGTAGGTATTGCGTTGTTAATTCTTCTTGTAAAAGGAAGTTTTATATTAACGTCAAGCAATGTTACGATAAAATACATTGTTAGTTTTTTCTTTTTAGGGCTTGCAATTTTTGCAGGATATAAATTATATGATAGTATAATGAACCCAATTAGATTTAATGCAGAAAAACATGTTAGGTATAAAGCTGCAATTGATGAGTTAAAAAGAATAAGAACAGCACAAAAAGCTTATAAAAGAGAATTTGATAAATACACTCCTGATTTAGATAGTCTTAGACATTTTATTGAAACAGGAGAAATGACAGTAATAAAAAGAATTGGAGAAGTTCCTGATTCTATTTATTTACAAAACAATAATGATTTGGCAAAAGCTGAAAAATATTGTTTAAAAATAAAACTTGACGGTTTTGTTCGTGATACAAATAGAGTTGCAATTAAAGACACTTTATTTAAAGATTATGATATAAACAAGTTTGGAATAGTTCCTTTTACTGATGGTTTAAGATTTGATATGGACACTGCATATGTTACTGCCGGTGGTGGTGAATTGAAAATTAATGTTTTTGAAGCAAAGGTTTCGAATCTTGATCTTTTAAAAGGATTAGACAGACAGTTAATTCTTAACTTAAATGATTACGCAATTAAAAATAACAGATATCCCGGATTAAAAGTTGGTGATTTAGAAGAAAACAACAATGGTGAAGGAAACTGGGATAAAGAATATGATATTTTAGACAAAAAATAAGTTTGAGTATTAATTTTTTAAGAATTACATATTAATAGTCAAAAAAAGCATTGAATAATATAAAAGTGGACGTATGAAAAATTTCTTTGTATTTAATGAAGGTTTCTCAAAAAGTAAAACTGCATCTTATATTTTATCATTGCAATTAGATGATTTTAGTTATTCATATGTAATTCTTGATCCTATCAATAAAGTGTATGACGCAATTAATCATCATAACTTCGAAAAAAAGGTTATCAACAAACATATTGTTGAAAAGGCTGAAGTGATGATTAAAGAAGATTTGTTTTTAAGTAAAAATTATAAAACTGTTTATTTTAATTACTCAACAAATAAATCAACATTAGTTCCTGCAGAATTATTTGACAGAAAAAAAATAAAACAAATTTTTACATTTACGCATAAGTTAGAGGAATTTGAAGAATTACATTTTAATTATATTAAAGAAGTAGATTCTTATAATATTTTTGCAATGCCTTCAGATTTAACAACTTTGCTTGTAAATAAATTTCCTGAAATAGTTTTTGTTCATCAAAATAACATTTTTATAAAAACTTTAGTTGAAAAAGGAAAGGCTGTAAAATTTAAATTGCCGGTTGTTCATGTAAATGTTAATTCTAATTTTTTCGACATAGGAATTTATATGGATGATAAATTTGTTATGGTAAACTCATACCGTTACAATGATAAAAATGATTTTATTTACTATTTGCTAAATACGCTTGAACAATATAAAATAAAAGTAAATAAAATGCACTTCAATGTATCTGGTATTTTAGAAAAAGATACAGATTTTTATAATTTTGTTCTTAAATTTATTCCTAAATTGAATTTTTTAAGTTTACAAAACAAAATGAAATTTAATTTTAAAGATATTGATCAACACCTTATTTTTAATTTATTAAATCTTCATAATGCGGATAATTAGAGGGAGTCAAAAAGGACGTAAAATTTCTCTTCCAAAAGGTTTTAAATCTCGCCCAACTACTGACTTTGCAAAAGAATCGTTATTTAATATTCTTGACAATTTATATTATTTTGATAAAGCAACAGTTTTAGATTTATTTGCAGGAACAGGAAATATTAGTTTAGAATTTTTTTCAAGAGGATGTACAAATGTTACTTCTGTAGAAATAAATAAAAGGAACAGTTATCATATAGAAAAACAAATTGAAGAATTTTTCCCAAGTCTGTCTAATGTTATAACTGCAGATGTTTATAGGTTTTGTAAGAATTCAAATTTAGCATATAAAATAATATTTGCAGACCCTCCTTTTTTCGATAAAAATATCAAATTGTTGCCGGAATTAATATTTAATAATCCTTCGGTTTTAGAAGACACTCTTTTTATTTTAGAACATTCAGCAAAAAACAATTTTTCAGATTCTCCATTTTTTAAAGAAAGTAGAAAGTATGGAAATGTAAATTTTACTTTTTTTGAAAAAAAATAAAAAATATTTTGTTTGTTTAAATAAATGGTTTACATTTGCAATCGCAAAAGCAAAAAGGTCTGGTAGTTCAGTTGGTTAGAATACATGCCTGTCACGCATGGGGTCGCGAGTTCGAGTCTCGTCCAGACCGCCAAAATAAAACAAAAACCCTTATTAATCAGTTGGTTAGTGAGGGTTTTTTTCTTTTAAAGTATAAATCTCTTTTGTTAAATAAATCTTCTTTCTTTGTTTAGAAATTTCTAATTGTTATTTTTGGTAATTATTCATAATTATGAAAAAAAAAATACAAAAATTAAGAGATTTTATAAATAACGAGCTTTGGTCGGTTGATATTGATAAAGCTCCTAAACCTAAAAAGATACTTGTAAATTTTTTAAGATTATTCTTTTTAGGTCTTCAAAGTTTTAAAGAAGATAAATTAAATGTAAGAGCTTCTGCATTAACTTATTTTTCCCTTCTTTCAATTGTTCCTGTACTTGCTTTGGCTTTTGGTATTGCCAAAGGTTTTGGATTAGATGATATGTTGGAACGTGAAATTGCAAAAAGCATGAGCGGACAACGAGAGGTTTTAAATTATATTTTAACTTTTACAAAATCTATGTTAGGAACAGCAAGAGGAGGATTAATTGCCGGACTTGGTTTTGTTCTTTTAATTTGGTCGGTTATTAATCTTCTTTCAAATATTGAAAGCTCTTTTAATACGGTTTGGGATGTTAAAAAATCTCGTACAATTGTTAGAAAATTTACAGATTATTTAACAATTATTTTGCTGGGACCTATTTTAATTATTTTAGCAGGAAGTCTTACGGTTTTTATATCATCGAGTATTTCGGATGTTACAAATAGTAGCCTTTTTGGTTTTGTAACACCTGTGTTTTTACGGCTTGCTAAAATTATTCCATTCATTATTGTTTGGGTGGGTTTTACTCTTTTATACTTAGTAATGCCAAATACAAAGGTTAATTTTAAGTCTGCACTAATTGCCGGAATTTTGGCAGGAACAGTTTTTCAAATATTTCAAAGTTTATATATTTCGTTTCAGGCAGGAGCAACAAGGATAAATGCAATTTATGGAAGTTTTGCAGCCCTTCCGTTATTTTTAATTTGGTTGCAAACAAGTTGGTTTATTGTTTTAATTGGGGCTGAAATATCTTTTGTGATTCAAAATGTGAAAATTAAAGGTGAAAGTAAGCAAATAAAAAAATTAAGTATATCATATCAAAAAAAACTTGCTCTTTTTATCGTAAAAGTTCTTATTGATTATTTTTCAGAAGCAAAACCGGCACCAACAGTACAACAAATTGCATCAAAAACAACAGCTCCGGTATATACGGTTGCTTTTATATTAGATAACTTGGTAGATTCCGGAGTTGTTTCAAAAGTTATAAAAGAAAAAAACATTACATTTCAACCGGCAATGAGTGCCGAAAATTTAACAATAAATAAAGTTTTAAGTTCTTATGAAACAAAAGGAGATAATCCTTCTTTGTACATTAAAAACAAAATGTTTAAACGTATTGAAGAAAAATATAATGAACTAAATAAATTTATAGATAATTCTGAAAAAAATATTCTTTTGTCGGATATTAAAATTAACTACTAGTGTTTAATAATTAAACATGTTGCATAAGCAGCAATACCTTCTTCTGTACCTGTAAATCCAAGTTTTTCTGTAGTTGTTGCTTTTACAGAAATATCTTCAACAGGAATTTGCATTGTTTTGGCTAAAATTTCTTTCATTTTAGGAATAAAATCTTTAATTTTTGGTTTTTGAAGTACAATTGTACTGTCAATATTGCTTATTTCATATCCTTTGTCAGAAATTAATTTTATAACATCTTTAAGAAGAAGTTTACTGTCAATACCTTTATATTTTGCAGAAGTATCAGGAAAATGAAAACCAATATCTCTTAAATTTGCAGCTCCAAGAAGTGCATCACAAATTGCATGAATAAGAACATCACCATCGGAATGTCCTAAACTACCTTTGTAATGAGGTATTTCAATTCCTCCAATTGTTAAAGTTTTGCCTTCAACTAATTTATGTACATCATACCCTATTCCTGTTCTTATTTTCATTATTTATTTTGTACTTGTGTATTTTTGATATCTATATTATTTGCAAGAAGTTTATATATAGAAAATGTTAATGAGTTTATTATATCATTTATATTTTGTATATCTAATTGTTTAATTTCATCATCGGTTTTATGAAATTGTTTATAATTATCAAAATTAAATGTTGAAATAGTGTGTGATGGTATTTTAAATGTTTTATAAAAAGGATAATTGTCAGACATATAAAAAACTCCAAAAAAACTTTCTTCTTTCCAAAAATAAACTAATTCTTTATTTAGTGTTTTGTTTATTTCTGATGCACAGTTTGATTTTTTATAACCTGTAATATATACTTTGTTTTTTAATGTTGTAGATGGGGGTGTTCCAATCATGTCTATGTTTAGAACATATTTTAATTTTATGCCTTCTTTT
Organism: Chlorobiota bacterium; assembly: GCA_013153575.1. Classification (GTDB taxonomy): domain Bacteria; phylum Bacteroidota; class Bacteroidia; order Bacteroidales; family JAADGE01; genus JAADGE01. Next base: position 1,223 of record JAADEE010000172.1, on the reverse strand, counting down.
TTTAATCTTTTTGCAAGATGTTCTGAACCGATTAAACCTTCTTCTTCTCCTGTAAATAGTGCAATAATTATATTTTGTTTAAATTTATGTTTGTTTAACTCTTTTGCAATTTGAAGAATTGCAGTTACTCCGCTTGCATTGTCATTTGCACCATTATAAACACTATCAAACCTATTTCTTGATTTTCCAAGATGGTCAAGATGTGCCCCAAGTAATATATATTCTTTATTTTTTCTTTTTTTGCCGATTAACCCGACAATGTTATAAGATACTTTGTTATTTACTAACAGAGTATCTTTATAACAGTTGTTGTAAAATGGTTTTATATTGTTTTCTTTTAAAAAGCTTTCTACAAAATTAACAGCATCATCGTAAGTTTTTGTTCCCGGATATCTTCCTTCGTATTTGTCGGATGCTAATTCTGTTATTATTTTTGTTGTTTCTTCTATATTTTGAGAATTTTCAACATCTTTAATTGAAATACTTTTTGTAGAATTACAACTAATAAAAATATTAATACCCAATAATATTATTAAAATATTTTTTTTCATATTAATTTATAAACCAAGTTTCTTTTTAATTTCTTTAGGAACTCCGTTTTTATTAATCATAATATCAGTAGTTTGCAATTTTACAAATGCTGCTGATGCATAAAAGTATCCTTTATATTTTGAGTTTGTTCCCCATGAATTTTTAACAATGTAATATTTTGTTCCATTTTGGTCGTGTGCAATTCCTACAATGTGCATTCCGTGGTCATCGGTAGTTTCTTGGCTATCAAATTTTGCTTGACGCATTTCTTGTGTTATTGTTTTTTCTTTTACAGGACCTGCTTCACTATAAATTTGGTTTTCTCTTTCTCTTTTTGAAAGCTTTTCCCATTTTGCTTTTTCAAGATTGTCTAAATTTTCAATATCTGTTTCGGGAATTACAGCAACACCTTTGTTATACATAAAACCTTTATGACTAACATCTGCACCCCAAGCAACAGTATAACCATTTTTTAAAGAATAATCAATAACTTCTTCAAATTCATTTAATGGAAGATTGTAAACTTTGTCAGATAACCAGTTATCAGGAACTTCTAAAATAAATTGTGAGTAAAATGGGTGATGTGTAAAAGATGATATTTCAATATAATCATCAAAATTTAAACCTAAACTTTTAGCAAAACTTTTTGGTGTATATTCTTTTCCTTTGTATGTGAATTTTTCCGGTAATTT
>JAADEE010000260.1 GCA_013153575.1 Chlorobiota bacterium | reverse complement strand
ACTTTTAGAAACAATAGCTTATGCTGAAACATCTGTTTGTAGGCCTAAAATTTTACTTAATTATTTTGGTGAAAAGTTAGAAAAAGATTGCGGAAACTGCGATAACTGTTTAAATCCAAAAGCTAAGTTTGAGGGCAAAGACTATATGTTAAAAGCATTAAAAGCAATTGTAGAATTAAAACAAAGATACAAAGGCGAGCATATAGCAAATGTTCTTGCAGGAGTTGCAACATCAGCAATAAAATCATTTAAGCATGATGAAATTGAACTTTTTGGTTCAGGAAGTGAAAAAGATACAAAATTTTGGGAATCTATAATAAGGCAAGCATTAATTCATTATTTTCTTGATAAAGATATTGATAATTACGGAATTTTAAAAATTAACAAATTGGGAAAAGAATTTATTGAAAAACCTTACTCGTTAGAATTAACAGAATCGCATAGGTATAACGAAGAAGAGGAAGGTGATGAAGGCAATGTGCAATTAAAACAAGGAAGTGGAAGTGGTGCCGGAGACGAGGTGCTATTTAAAATGCTGAAAGGTTTAAGGAAAGATATTTCTAAAAAGAAAGAAGTGCCACCTTTTGTAATCTTTCAAGATCCTTCATTGGAAGATATGGCAACAAGGTATCCTATTACTATTGAAGAACTTCAAAGTATTCAAGGAGTTGGTGCAGGAAAAGCAAAGAAGTATGGTAAAGAATTTGTAAAACTAATAAAAGAGTATGTAGAAGAAAATGATATTTATCGTCCACAAGATTTAGTTGTTAAATCTGTTGTTAAAAAATCAGGAGGTAAAGTTTTTATAATCCAAAACATTGACAGAAAAGTTAACTTAGCAGATATTGCCGCAACAAAAGGAATGACAATGCTCGAACTTATAAAAGAAATTGAAGCAATAATTCATTCAGGTACAAAATTAAATATTGATTATTATATTGATCAAACTTTTGATGAAGAAAATGTTGAAGAAATATATGATCATTTTTATGAATCAGAAACAGGTTCAATAGAAGATGCTATTGCAGAACTTGGTGAAGAAGACTTTACAGAAGAAGAAATAAGACTTGTTAGAATTAAATTTATGTCTGAAATGGCAAATTAATTTATTTAAATAGATAATATAAAGAGCAATTTTTAGATAAGATTGCTCTTTTTTATTCTATAATCAAAAAAGAATGATTCAGTATTTATGAGTTTAACTTTTTTATAATCAGGGTGTTTTGTGTTAATTATAAAGTTAAATTCATTTTTAACAATTACTGAAGGAACTTGTAGTATTGCAGTTTCTTTATTCTTATACCAAACATCTCCAATTTGACGACAAATTTCATAACCTTTTTCACCTTTTAAATACCATTCTTCAGGTAAATTTATTTCATTAATTCTTAAAATAGGAAGGTTGTCAGGGATATAAATAACCATAACTCTAAAATAGTTTATGATATCTAAGGTTCCTAAATGAACAATATTTTCTAATGCTGCAAGTGACCGCGACGATGCAGAATAAATAACAAAATTTCCTTCTGAATTCCATCTGGAACCAAAACCGGAAGCATATAAATTATGTGAAAATTTTTCTTTTGTAATTCTAAAAACTTCCATTATGCATTATCTCCAAATTCAATTCTAACAAGTTCTTCAAAAACTAAATCAATACCTGTTGAAGTGCTTAATAAATTAATAGGTTTAATGTTTCCTAAGCCAAAACTGTTACGTTCTAACCATGAATTAAAGTTGTCTTTTGTTATAAAAACATCAATACCTTTTTTGTAAAGCTCTTTAACTTTAATGCTAATTTCATTTACTTTAGAACTAAAATACCTTCCTTTTTGTTTGTATGATGCTAATGTTTTAGGTGTCATTTCGTATATATATTTTGCAAGTTTATTATTTGGTAAATTAGTTATTTCAGCTATATCTTCTAAAATTTTATATGACTCTTCATTTTTTTTTATTTGCTCTAATATAGTAGATTTTCTTAAATGTGTATAAAAAATATCAGGTATTTCATTTTTTCTTGAAGCTTTTGGTTGTTTTTTATACATAACAGAAGCTTCTTCAACTATTCCTGTTTTTTTATTTTGTGTTAGATATTTCTTCATTATGTGTAATTTTACGTTTTGTCTACTGTAAAGTTACGTGTTTTTATTTTATGTTCCAAATTTTCACATAACTTTTTTAAAAAGGAATACTGAGCATTAAAAATTCAGGTACAAATGTTCCGTCATCAAGGTATGATATTCTTCCACCAATTTCAATAGGAAGTCCTAACCTAAAAACATGCATTTGTATAAATAATTCTGCTCCAACTGAATTTAATGTTATATCTTCATTAAAATTATTAGCAATAGCATAATCATAAAAAATATTAGCTCTAACTCGTTTGAAAAATGCTAAAGGACCAAAATTAATATCAGGATACCATACCGGTAATGAATAATTTACATTGAAAGTTTTTAATTCTGAATATGCAAAATAATCTTGACCTCTTGGGAATGAGATAGGGCTTTCAAACCAATAGTAATCGGAATTTATATCACTTCGTTGTTTTTCATAATTTAATTTAAAGTTTAAAGAATGATGTTTTGCAAATCCGGGAAGATAAAATGATGATAAAAATGAAAATTGATGACCATAAATATCTGTGTTAAAAGGTGTGTCTTGATATTTTGCATATAAAAAATACCCAAATTTAGGATTAATATCTTGTGTTGCTTGGTGCCTAAATGCATAAATACTTCCATAATATCCTAATGTTGAAAAATCACCATTGCCGGATTCATCAAAATATCTATAATCTTTATCTGTTCTGTTAATGTATGTGTATGTTGCTCCAATATTTGCACCTCTGTAATAAATTCCCGATGAAAAATTTAAAGGTATATTAGTATTTAAACTTGAATAATATTCATCCCAATTGTCATTCACAAAGATTCTAGTATTAGTAACATCATCTTTAGTGGAGTACATTACATTTCTTTCTGCCCAACCACCTGAAAGTGAAAAAGTAGGATAATATTTTTTGAATAATACAGTAGCATAAGAATTAAACGCTTCTTCATTAAAGTTATATGAAGCATTTAACGAACTATATAAAGTGTTTAAAATATTTGCAGTATAAATACTAAATCCAATTTCAGGTTCGAAGCTAAATTCATCATCCTCTGTAAAAGTTTCCGGAGGTACAATATACATTCCCCAACTATGAACTTTAAAAGCGTCTTTTAATTTATTATATTTTTTAACCTCAAACTCTTTATTTGGAATTAAGTTTGGCTTTAGCATATTCTTATTTTGCTCTTGTTTTTGAATTATGTTTGCAGTATTTAGGGCAACATTTTTAACCTTGCCTATTGATTTCCATTTTATATCTTTAAGGTTTACTTCTGCAATGTCATAACCATCAACTGAATAATCAATAAAAACCATTCTGTCATTTTTAACCTTAGGGTTATAAGCTCCAAACTTTCTTGAAGTTATTTGAAAACGTTCATTTGTATCAATGTTAATTGCATAAATATTTCCAATTCCATTAAATGGAGAGTTGTAAAGTATAAAGTTTTTATAGAAAACAGGTCGTCCAATATTTTCATCAGATTTTTTTCCAATATCTTTAACAGAATTTGTTTTAATATCGTAAATGCTTAAAACAGTACCATTTCCATTACTTCTTGTAAAAACAACTTTTTGATTTTTATTATCCCAAGAAGGTGTTCTGTAAAAATTGTCATCAGTATCTTCATATCTGTAAATTTCATTACCTGTTTTGCTGTCTAGAATTACCAAAGATGATTTTCTGTTTTCTTTTAGTTCAACAACAGCAATCATTTTGCCATCAGGAGATAATGCAGGAGCAAAGAATTTTTGTTTTTTTGTTAAACGTTTTTCTTTTTTTGTATTAATGTCAAGAATAACTATGTCTGAATAATTTCGAAGTTGCCATCTTGGGTCTGGGTATTGTCTTGCCCAAACAACTTTTCCGTTTGAAGTTGAAATAATTCCTGCATCAGTTGGTTTTATTTTATGTTCATTACCATTTTTATCAATCATATAAAAAGTTGTAATATCACTTTTCATACTACCTTTCTTTACAATAAAATTATCATCATCAATAAAATTAACTTCTGTATATTTTGTCCATGATTTTTTTTCAGAATTATTTATTATTTTGGCATCAGTAACTTTTAAATCTTTTGTTTTTTCTGTCCATGCAGAATCTAAACTTTCCATTGCATTATAATAAAGATCTTGTTCATTTAAGCCGGTATGGTGTTTAAGTGCAAGTGAAAAAGCATAAGGCCAAAAAGAATATTTTGAAGAAGTCTCAATTGTTTTGTTCCAAATGTCAGCACCATATTTTTCTCTTGCATAAGAAGTTAGTAACCAACCTAATTTGTAATGGTCCGGGTAAAAAGTTTTGTAAGAACGAAATTTTGCAAGGTCATACGAAACATTTTTGTTACTCAAAATCATAGTTCTAATTCCCATATCAAATTGCGGAAGTCTTCCTCTTCCATTGTCAGATAAAGCAGTTTCCATACAAACAGCATCACCTTCAAAATACCAAAAAGGATAAGAATATTGTCCCATTAAAATACCGGTTTCTCCAAACATTATATTCATAAATTTTGTAAAATGTTGGTTGCTTGTAGTGTACTGAACAGCATGTCTGTATTCATGCGAAGCAAGTAAATAAAACCAGTCTTCTGTTCCTAAATCTGCTGCATATTGCGATGGAGTTATGTACCATGCAGAACGCCAAGGTCTTAACCCAACAAAAGCATTCGATGTAGTTGATTGATTATAAATTATTAATGGTATTTTTTTAGGTTGTTTTTTTAAAGTTTTAGTTTCTAACGGATAAATATAATCAATTAAATTTGCAGCTTTTTGTGCTTCATTTTCGAACCCTTTCGGGAAAATTATTTTAGCATTTTTAGAATTAATTTCATACCATTTTAAAGAATTTGGATTTTGTTGAGAATAACTAAAAAAATAAAACAAAATAGAAGTAGCAAGTAAAAAAGTTTTTTTCATGATTTTAATATTTAGGTTTTAGTATTTATATTCATTCAATAAAAAACAAATTTAACTATTTATAAATGATTATCAATACAGAAAAATAAAAAATAATACGATAAAATATAAATCTTAACTAAATAATTATTTAAAATTATTAATTTAGCAAGATTATTGTATGAAAGTGAATTAAAAATATAATTTATAAAATGAACAGAATAATTTCAGTAAGTAATCATAAAGGAGGAGTTGGTAAAACAACAAGTGTGGTAAATATAGGAGCAGGTTTGGCAAATCATGGGCGAAAGGTACTATTAATTGACCTTGATCCACAGGCAAATATGACGATTAGTTACGGACTTGCAGAATCTGATAATCATATTTACGAAGCACATTCAAACGGAAATGGTTTAAAACCTATTTCAGTAAGAGAAAATATTGATATTATTCCTGCGTCAGTTAATTTGTCAGAAGCAGAAGTTGAACTTAAAGTTGAGGAGGGAGCACCAAATCCTATTTCTGAATTAATTGAGCCTATAAAAGATAATTACGATTATATTATTATTGATTGTCCTCCATCGTTAGGATTGTTAACTTTAAGTGCATTTGCTGCATCAAAAGAAGTTATTATTCCTATTCAACCTCACTTTTTAGCAGTTAAAGGTTTAGCAAAAATTATTGAAGTTGTTAATAATATAAAAGCAACTGTTAACCGCCAAATTGAAATTAGTGCAGTATTTGTTACAATGTATGATAAAAGAAGAATACTTCATAAAGATGTTTTAGATACAATTATCATGTATTTTGACGATAGAGTTTTCAATACAAAAATAAGAGCAAATATTGCTTTGGCAGAAGCTCCTGCTGTTGGGCAAGATATCTTTGAATACGATAAACATAGTAATGGAGCATTTGATTATGGTAAACTTGTGAAAGAAGTTATTGCAATGGAAGATAAATTTGGTAATTAAAATCAAATTAAAATGGCTAAGAAAAGTTTTAAAGGAGGTTTAGATAATTTGTTGGCTTCTGCCGGAATAAGAAAAAAAGCTGAAGAAAGCAAAAAAGTTACTCCTGTTAAAAAAGAAATTAAAACATCTGAATTATCAGAAGATGAAAAACATTGGTTATTAATTAAAATTGATAACCTAAATAAAGAACTTGCTCTTTGGAGAACAGGTAAACTTACTGTTGCTGAGTTTCAAGAGTCTATAAAAAAGTTTGGTCTTAGCTATAATGCAGGAACTAATGAATTTATTGAAAAGTAATTAATGAAATTAAATTATTTAAGCTGCCATTTATATCAAACTAAATGGCAGTTTTTATTTAACTTTTAATGACCAAAAAACACAAAAAAATACTAAAAATATCAATTTTACTATCACTAATAATTATTTATTGGTTAATACTTCCATCTAAATTATTTAACAATCCATATTGCTATGTAATAAAAGATAGAAATGGTGAATTACTTGGAGCACATATTGCCAAAGATGGTCAATACAGATTTCCTGCAACACAAAAAGTACCGCAAAAATTTAAAGATGCAATTATAACCTTTGAAGATAAGCGTTTTTATTACCATTGGGGATTTGATGTAATTAGTTTATTCAGAGCAATTAAGCAAAATATATCATCGGGTGGGGTAGTTAGTGGAGCAAGTACAATACCTATGCAAGTTATAAGGCTTTCACGTAAAGGTAAAGAAAGAACTATTCGGGAGAAGATAGTTGAGATTATTTTGGCAACACGTTTAGAGTTTTCTTATTCAAAAGAAGAAATATTAAATTTATATGCTTCACATGCACCTTTCGGTGGAAATGTTGTTGGCATTGATGCTGCTTCGTGGAGATATTTTGGCGTAAATCCTGAAAAATTATCATGGGCACAATCAGCAACTTTAGCAGTTTTACCAAATGCACCTGCATTAATTCATCCCGGAAGGAACAGAAAAGCACTTTTCAATAAAAGAAACAGACTTCTTAAAAAACTATTAGAAAATAAAACTATTGATTTAGAAACTTATGAACTTGCAATTGAAGAGGAAGTACCTGAAATTACAAAATCTTTTCCTGATTATTCAAGGCATCTTTTAATGAGAACCAAAAAAGAAAATAATAAACTTGTTTATACAACTTTAATTTCGGATGTTCAAACTAAAGTAAATGAGATAGTTAAAAGACATCATAAAAGACTTGCAGGAAATCAGGTTAATAATTTAGCAGTTCTTGTTTTAGAAGTTGAAACCGGTGATGTAGTTTCGTATATAGGGAACGTTAATGATTTTTCAACAAGCAAAAATCAAAACTCTGTTGATATTATTACTTCTGAAAGAAGTACAGGAAGTATATTAAAACCTTTTTTATACGCTTCGATGCTTACAGAAGGACAAATTTTGCAAAACACTCTAATTTATGATATTCCTACAAGAATGGGAGGTTATACACCAAAAAATTATAGCAGAGGATATGATGGAGCTGTTCCGGCACATAAAGCTTTGGCACGTTCTTTAAACATTCCTGCTGTTAGGATGTTAAAAGATTATGGTAATGAAAAGTTCTATTCAAAACTTGAAGATATAGGCTTAACAAGCTTACATAATAATGCCGATTATTATGGTTTATCGCTTATTCTTGGAGGTTGCGAAGGTACTTTGTGGGATATTTGTGGTATTTATGCTTCAATGGCAAGAACTTTAAATCATTATGAGAATTATGGATATATGTATGATAAAAAAGATTTTCATGCACCAAACTATGTTTTAAAAAAACATAAAAAAAGAGATACTGAAAATGATTATGATGATTTAGAAAATAGCTCATATTTTTCGGCATCTGCAATTTATTTAACTTTTCAAGCTATGCTTGATGTTGAAAGACCTGATGAAGAAAATAATTGGGAAATGTTTCGTTCATCGGAACGAATTGCATGGAAAACAGGAACAAGTTTTGGTTTTCGTGATGCTTGGGCAATTGGCGTAACACCAAAATATGTAGTTGGTGTTTGGGCTGGTAATGCAGATGGTGAAGGTCGTCCGGGAATTGTTGGAGTGAAAGCTGCTGCACCTGTTTTATTTGATGTTTTTAATATTTTACCCGATGCTCAAAATTGGTTTGCAATGCCCAAAACGGATATGATAAAGGCAGAAGTATGCAAAAAAAGCGGACATTTGGCATCTGTGGTTTGTGATGATGTTGAAGAAATTTATATTCCTGCAACAGGAAACAGAACTGATGTTTGCCCATATCATAAACTTATTCATCTTGATAAAACTGAAAAATATAGAGTAAATGGAAACTGTGAAAGTATTGATAATATAGTTACAAAATCATGGTTTATTCTTCCGCCTTCGGTTGAGTATTATTATAAAAAAAGAAATGCATCATATAAATATCTTCCACCTTTTAGAAATGATTGTAAAGAAAATTCCGATAAGCAAGAAAAAGATATGGAATTAATTTACCCATTTCATAATTCAAAAATTTATGTTCCTATTGAAATTTCAGGAAAACTTGGGAAAACAGTTTTTGAAGCTGCACACAGAGATAAGAATATTACTATTTTTTGGTATGTTGATGATAAGTTAGTTGGAAAAACATCAGGAATTCATCAAATTGAACTTAGCCCAACGGAAGGAGAACATATTTTAACTTTGGTAGATGAAAAAGGTGAAAAATTAATTAAGAAATTTGAGATTTTGGGGCATAATTAAAATGTGTAATTGAAAGTAATTTACACCATACTAACGTTAATAATTTTATATTTTTGTTTATTGTGATTAATCCTTTAAGTTTCAGTTAGTTATATGTCTGTTTGTTGCATACATTTGTATTTTGTTGATTTATAACTGTTTGTGTAGATGATGTTGATTAGTAAGGCTTTCGGAACAAAAAAAAATAGAGTTTTTTCAAAAAAAAACTATTCTGAAATTTGCTATATTGCAGAATTAATCTATATTTGCATTGAATTATTATTATTTAATCACAAAAAATTATTTTATTATGAATAAAGCAGAATTAATTGATGCTATTGCAAATGGTTCAGGTTTAACTAAAGCGGATTCAAGAAAAGCTTTAGATGCATTTATTGAAGCAACAGAAGGTGCACTTAAAAAAGGTGACAGAGTTGCTTTAGTTGGTTTTGGTTCATTCTCAGTTTCAAAAAGAGAAGCTAGAAAAGGTAGAAACCCACAAACAGGTAAAGAAATTAATATTCCGGCTAAAAATGTTGTTAAATTTAAAGCAGGAACTGACTTAAACAGAAAAGTTAATTAATAATTCCTTACTTACACCTTACAAAAAAGGAACGCATTTTATGTGTTCCTTTTTTATTTTTTTACTTTTGCCTCAAATTATTTATGATTTTTTTATATGAACAAAGAATTAATTGAATATTTAAGTAAAATAATAACTCCTGAAAGATATAATTTAATTACTGAAAATGTAAAAAACAGGACACGTTATATGACTGTAATTTTAGAAGACATTTATCAGCCACATAATGCAAGTGCTGTTCTTAGGTCGTGCGATTGTTTTGGTGTTCAAGATATTCATATTATTGAAAATGAAAATAAGTATAATGTAAACCCAATGGTTACAAAAGGAGCTACAAAATGGTTAGATTTATATAAGTATAATTCTGAAAATAATAATACAGTTTCAACAATTAATCATTTAAAAGAGCAAGGTTATAGGATAATTGCAACAAGTCCGCATTACGACGATGTTAATTTAGAAGATTTCGATGTTACAAAAGGAAAGTTTGCATTAATGTTTGGCTCCGAAGGACCCGGTTTAAGTAAGTTGGCACTTGATAATGCCGATGAATTTATGAAAATTCCAATGTATGGTTTTACCGAAAGTTTTAATATATCGGTTTCTGCGGCAATAATTCTTCATCATTTATCTTTAAAATTAAGAAATTCAAATGTTAATTATAAACTAAGTAAACTCGAAGAAGAAGAAATTATATTTGAATGGTTAAAAAGAAGTATAAAAAAATCTGATATGATAATTGAAGATTTTCTTTCAAAAAATAAAAAATAATACAATGATTTCACATAGACAATTGTTTTTTCAGCATGTAGGACAAACATCACAAGCACCAATGGCTCTTGAAATTGAACGAGCAGAAGGAATATATATGTATGGTGCAGATGGCAAAAAATATATTGATTTAGTTTCTGGCGTATCAGTAAGTAATGTTGGACATAGACATCCTAAGGTTGTGGAAGCTGTTAAAAATCAGTTGGATAAATATATGCACCTTATGGTTTATGGTGAGTATATTCAAAGTCCGCAAATAAAATATGCAAAGTTATTAACCGATAATATTTCTGAAAAGTTAAACTCTGTATATTTTGTAAATTCAGGAAGTGAGGCAATTGAAGGTTCAATGAAGTTAGCAAAAAGGTTTACAGGTAGGGCTGAAATTATTTCCTTTAAAAATGCTTATCATGGAAGTACGCATGGTGCTTTAAGTTTAATGAATGATGAGAATTTAACACAAGCTTTTCGTCCACTCGTTCCTGCAATTAAATTTCTTGATTTTAATAATGAAGACCAATTAAGTGAAATTACAGAAAAAACAGCAGGTGTTATAGTTGAGGCAATACAGGCAGAAGGTGGTATTGTTCCTGCAAGTTTGCCATTTATGCAAAAGTTAAGGCAAAGATGCACAGAAACAGGAACACTTCTAATTATTGATGAAATACAAACAGGTTTTGGAAGAACAGGAAAACTTTTTGCCTTTGAACATTATGGAATTGTACCCGACATTATTGCTATTGCAAAAGGAATGGGTGGAGGAATGCCAATAGGTGCATTTGTTTCGGATATTGAAATAATGAAATCATTAACACACAATCCTGCACTTGGGCACATTACAACTTTTGGCGGACATCCTGTTTCGGCAGCAGGTGCTTTGGCAAGTTTAGAAGTAATTTTAGAAGAAAAACTTGCAGAAGAAGCTAACAGAAAAGGACAAATTTATATTGATGCACTTATAAATCATCCTAAAATAAAATCAGTAAGAGGTAAAGGATTATTTTTAGCTTTTGAGTTAGAAGGTGCCGATGCTGTTGAAAAAGTTATAAATAAAGGTGTTGAACTTGGTTTTATAAGTGATCCGTTTCTTTTTGATAATAAGCGATTTAGAATTGCACCGCCTTTAACAATAACTGATGATGAAATAAATATATCTATTAATTTAGTTAAAGAAGCATTAGATATTTTATAAATTTAAAACCTAAAACCTGCAAATAAGATATCATCAACTTGTTTGTGGGTTCCTTGCCATTGTTTTAAACTTGCTTCGAGGAAGTTTTTCTGAATGTTCATAGGCTTGTCATAAATGCTTTCAAGTATTTTAATAACATTACCTAACATAAACTTTTTAGCTTTTTTGCCTCCAAACTGGTCGGGGTAACCATCTGAGAATAGATAAATAGTTTCTTTACCTGTTATGTTAATTGTTTGTTGTGAGAAATTACGATTGTCTCTAAAACCAACTCCAACAGGCATAATATCAGGTTTTATTCTTTTAACTCCTTTACTTGAAGCAATATATAATGACATTTGTGCACCTGCATATTTTATTTGTTTTAAATCTTTATCATAAATACAAATTGCTAAGTCCATTCCGTCGGTTGCTTCGGTATATTCTTTTTTCTGATGTAAAGAACTAATAATACCTTCTCTAAGAGTATCAAGAAATAATGCGGGTTCTAATATTTCATCTTTTAATAAAATATCATTAATTAAACTCATTCCTAATATGCTCATAAATGCACCTGAAACACCGTGTCCTGTGCAATCTCCAATAATTATAATTATTTTGTTATCAATTTCTTTAACAGAATAAAAATCTCCACTAACAATATTTTTAGGTTTATATATTATGAAGTTTTGAGGGATTATTTTGTCAATTTCTTTTTTTGAAGGTAACATTGCAGTTTGAATTTTTCTTGCATACTTAATGTTATCGGTAATGTATGCATTTTTATATGCAATGCGTTTATTTGCTATTGATATTTTTTTAGCATCTTCTTCAATTTTTTTATTTTGTTTTGATAGTATTAAGTTTGCTTCTTTACTTTTTCTTCTGCTTTTAATTTGAGAGTTTAAGAAAAATATTAAAATTATTATTAATAAAAATATAACTGCTCCAATTATTCTTTGTCTTAAAATAATTGCATCAACAGCTTCTTTTTCTTTTTTCATTAGAATT